>NZ_JAQMUH010000019.1:0-5760 GCF_028331025.1 Anabaenopsis arnoldii
AGCACCAGAGATGATGTTGTTTCCGTAGATTAAGGAGCCAGCTACTGGTTCGCGGATCCCATCGATGTCTACTGGAGGAGCAGCGATGAAGGCGATAATAAAGCAGGTGGTAGCAGCTAGGAGGGTGGGGATCATGAGGACGCCGAACCAACCGATGTAAATCCGGTTTTCGGTGCTGGTGATCCATTCGCAGAAGCGATCCCATACGTTGGCGCTTTGGCGCTGTTGTAAGGTTGTGGTCATTTGTTTATGATTGCGGTTATGTATGTATGAATCAGGTAAGTGTTTGTACCTGTTGTTTACATACTAAATCAATTGTTTCGATTTGTAAAGTATTTTGACAAATATTTTTACAAAAAACTTAACATAATTCTTAAACCCTTACTCTGTAAGGGGTTAACCCTTTTACTGGGTAACACTAGAGTGTAAACATAAATCTAGTCCCCTCCCCTGATTAAGGGGAGGGTTAGGGTGGGGTAAAAACTTTGGGATATATATGATATGGGATTTTTACCACATACTAATGTGGGAATCCTGAGTTTTACCGAGATGCAACAGCTAAAAAATGTTAATGTTTCCATGGGTTTGATGCTCGAACAGTTAACCCCAGCACTGTTACATACTGTTTGTCATTATCCCCATGGGGAGGAACAGGCTTTAAAAGCCATTTTACAATCTGCGGGGTGGGAGTTATTACCACGTTTACCCATATATATCTATAATATCCCCAGTTTTATCATTGGTTGACTGGTGATTTAAAAACGGCTGTGCAACAATGGCGCAGTTAACTTACTTGATCCAACCTGTAGAAAAAATCAAACCAGTCCAAAAACGTCAAGCTATCTATGAGCAAGCACAACATCTGCGAGAAAAACTACAAATGGAAATAAAAAACTTGAGGTTTAACTTCCGAAACGGTAGCCTTTCCCGTAAACAGTATGAATGAGTGGTTGTTCTTTCGTGACCTCAATTTTACGCCGCAGTAGGCGAATCAAAGCAGCGATCACATTACTGTTTGGTTGTTCTTGATCTTGCTGCCAGAGATTTTGTAAAATCTGGGTATGGGTGAGTAGGTTTCCTGTATTTTCCATGAAATATTTTAGCAGTTGAGTTTCTTTTTGAGATAACTCAATCACCCGTCCTTGACGATAAGCCACTTGATTTTGATAATCTAGTTGTAAATCAGCCGCGATCAAGCGTCCAAGAGTGGTTTCATGGGTGGGGGAACCAGCACGACGCAATAAAGCCCTAACTCGTGCTAATAATTCTCGCAGTTCAAAGGGTTTGACTAAATAATCATCAGCACCCGCATCTAAACCTTGTACACGGTCATCTAGGGTGTCCTTGGCTGTGAGAAATAGTACCGGTGTAATTTTACCTTGGCGGCGCAATTCCTGACAAATCTCTAAACCTGTTTTCCCTGGTAGCATCCAATCTAAAATCAGTAAATCATAGGTAGTTACGGCGGCGAATTGGCTACCTATGACACCATCATAAGCTATATCCACATAGTAACCCTCGCGGGTTAACAGGCGACTTAAGGGGTCAGTCAGTTCAATTTCATCGTCAACTAATAAAATTCTCATGCTGCTTATGGTAAGCAATCAAGATATTCTCAAGATAAATTAACTGCCAAAAAGAAAATGTTAACTGTAGCATTGCCCAAAGGGGAACTACTCAAAAATAGCATCCGCCTACTCAAGTCTGTAGGATTGGATTTTAGCGCTTTTTTAGATTCTGGAATGCGTCAACTGCAAATTCCCGACGCTAGTGGGCGAGCCACAGGGCTACTGGTGCGGGGACAAGATGTACCTGTATATGTAGAATATGGTCAGGCACAGTTAGGGATTATTGGTTATGATGTGCTGCGGGAAAAAAAACCCCAAGTTGCACATTTAGTTGATTTACAGTTTGGTCATTGTCGAATGTCGGTGGCTGTCAAAGCATCTAGTGCCTATAAATCACCTTTAGATTTACCTCCCCATGGTCGAGTTGCTTCTAAGTATGTTAATTGCGCTCGTGAATATTTCCATAGTCTGGATCTACCTATAGAAATTGTACCCCTGTATGGTTCAGTGGAACTAGGCCCCATTACAGGAATGTCAGAGGCGATTGTCGATTTAGTTTCTACTGGGCGGACTCTACGGGAAAATGGTTTAGTAGAAATTACTACTTTGTATGAAAGTACGGCGCGGTTGATTGCTCATCCTCTGAGTTATCGTCTCAATACAGGTAACTTGCATCAATTAGTAGAACAACTGCGCCAGGAAGTAGCTGTAACTGTGGTTTAGAAACAGTAATCTCCAGGATGTTTCAATCATTCTGGAGTAGTTATTTATGCTTTGGGGCACAGATGTCCTCGCCGGCCATCGCACGAACCCCTAACAATCACCTCATAGCTTTCACAGTGTATACCCTGACCTATGTTATTCACATCTATACATTGAAAGGTTTCCCAAGGAATATCTTCAATGGCACCACATCGACTACAGTAAAAGTGATGATGGGGTTCTACATTGGCATCATAGCGACAAACCCCCTCTTCTAGTAATACCTCCCGCACAAGACCCACCTCCCGTAGGGCTTGTAGCGAACTGTAAATAGTCGCCTGGGATGACACGGGAAAGTCTTTGTTGAGATCCGCCAGGATGGTCTCAACTGTAGGGTGATCACACCGAGATAACAAATTTGCATAAACTGCGAACCTCTGAGGAGTCACCCTCAAACCCTTTGATTTCAAGGTTTGAATAATTGTGTGTGCCTCTTGTTGCATATTTGCGGCTACATTTTTCATTTTAACGATGTCCCTATTATAGTCACCGCCAGTAATAAATTAGTATTATGTGTTCACTAATTGAATATTTAAGTATTTATAACTATTGAAATTTTCCTAAATAAGAATTATTCTGATATAGTTCTAAGTGATGATAATATTACTATGGCTGTGATCGAAAAAGTTCCCAATGTTGTCTTTAAAACCCGGGTGCGTGACGAGTCGATTGGTGGACCAAACCCATTCCGTTGGCAAGACCGCACCACACAAGATATTTTTGGTGGTAAGCGTGTAGTAGTATTTTCACTACCTGGAGCTTTTACCCCCACTTGCTCTACTTCTCACCTTCCCCGTTATGAAGAACTGTATGACCAATTCAAAGCCCTAGGTATTGATGAGGTCATTTGTGTATCTGTGAATGATGCCTTTGTTATGTTCCAATGGGGTAAGCAACAAGGGGCTGATAAGGTATTTTTATTACCCGATGGCAATGGTGAATTTACCCGGAAAATGGGGATGTTAGTTGATAAGTCTAACCTGGGCTTTGGTCTGCGGTCTTGGCGCTACTCAATGGTAGTGAATGACTGCAAAATTGAAAAGATTTTCATTGAGCCTGGTTACGAGGATAACTGTCCTACAGACCCATTTGAAGTTTCCGATGCAGATACCATGCTCAATTACCTCAAAGGAGCTTAAAACTCCTACTGGTGTGTAATATTTTAAGGGACTGGGAATTGGGCATTGCCCTTTCCCCAGATTGAAATCTAAAATTTGAGGGACACATGAGTTACGATTTCGACTTATTTGTAATTGGTGCTGGGTCTGGTGGTATTGCCACCGCTAGACGTGCGGCGGAATATGGAGCTAAGGTAGGGGTGGCTGAGTTTGACCGACTAGGCGGAACCTGCGTAAATCGTGGCTGTGTCCCTAAAAAGTTAATGGTCTATGCATCCCATTTTCCTGAGTTGTTTGCAGAAGCTCAAGGATATGGGTGGAGTGCGGTGGAAAGTTCCCTGGACTGGGAAAAGATGATCACGGCGGTTAACAATGAAGTAACTCGCCTAAATGGTATTTATCAAAAGATGCTGGATAATTCCCAAGTTGAACTCTGGGAAGGATACGCTACATTTATTGATGCTCATACAATTCAGGTGGGGGAGCGTCAAGTTACTGCTGATAAAGTTTTAATTGCAGTAGGTGGTTATCCTATTAAGCCAGATATTCCTGGAATTGAACACGCTATTACTTCCGATGATATTTTTCATTTACAGGAAAAACCTCAACGCATAGTAATTTTAGGGGGGGGATACATCGGTTCAGAATTTGCTTGTATTCTCAATGGTATGGGTAGCGAAGTTACCCAGATAATTCGTCATGACAAGATTTTGCGTGGTTTTGATGAAGATTTACGCAATGAAATTCAGGAAGGAATGGGTAAGCATGGTATTCAAATTCTCCCCAATTCCCAATTGACTGCTATAGAAAAAACCCCAGAGGGTATTAACGTCAAAATCCGTCGGGGTGATGAGGAGGAGGAAACGGTAGTTGTGGATGTGGTCAGTTTAGCAGCTACTGGTCGTAAACCCAACACGCAAAAGTTAGGTTTAGAAAATACTCAGGTTCAGCTCGATAGTAAAGGCGCGATTATTGTAGATCAATACAGTCAAACTACTGAAGAAAATATCTATGCGGTAGGAGATTGTACAGATAATATTAATTTAACTCCTGTGGCGATTAATGAGGGGCGAGCCTTTGCAGATACGGTATTCGGTAATAAGTGCCGTAGGATGAGTTACGAAAATGTACCTACAGCAATTTTTACTACTCCAGAGGCGGCAACGGTTGGCTTAACTGAAGCCCAAGCTAGGGCAAAATATGGTAATGCGATTAAAGTTTACCGCAGTCGCTTTAGACCAATGTATTATACATTGGCCGGTAAGGATGAAAAAACCATGATGAAATTAGTGGTTGATCAAAGTAATAACAAGGTTTTAGGGGCCCATATGGTGGGTAATAGCGCTGCTGAAATTATACAAGGAGTGGCGATCGCCCTGAAGATGGGTGCTACTAAAGCTGATTTTGATGCCACCGTCGGTATTCATCCCACCTCGGCTGAGGAATTTGTCACCATGCGATAGGTTATTAGTTGGGTCAAAGGCCCCACCCACGAGGGGATGGGGTTTTACGCCCGCTTAAACTGGCATCTTAAATTATACAAGAATTATACAAGGAGTGGCGATCGCCCTGAAGATGGGTGCTACTAAAGCTGATTTTGATGCCACCGTCGGTATTCATCCCACCTCGGCTGAGGAATTTGTCACCATGGGATAGGTTATTAGTTGAATAAATTTGAACAATGCCCTAGATTAGGGCATTTTTTGCACTTGACATCATTAACAGATGGTGTATTCTTGTTACATACAAGATTTAATTAAAAGAGTTTACTTATGTCTCTTCAGTCTGTAGCTTTGGCTAACTTTTTTGGCTTATTGGCACTGATAGCTTACATATTGACTTTAACGCCCAGCATATTCAAAACTGTTTTCCCCAAAACGCGCCAAAATCAAACCTTACGTTGGTTAGGAAAAAAACGGCGAATTATTGGTATTGCATCCTATGTTTTAGCTTGCAGCCATGGTTTACTGATAGTGTTTAAACACAATATTGATTTCTTAAATCCTCTTACTTATATTCATTATTTTCAAGGAATATTCTCATTTTTTATTCTAACTTTACTAGCAATTACTTCTAATGATTGGAGTGTCAAACTTTTAAAAAAGAAATGGCAGAATATACACAGATTAACTTACCTGCTGATCTTTATCCTACCCTGGCATATCTTAGATAAAATCAGGACTTACGCAACTGGCACAAATAGGGAGCGGAGGGAGCCGCGCCACGGGACAATTTCAATTAAACCAAGCACATAGGAATACTTGGGCGTTTGAGTTGCTGTATTAAATAATTAGACAGCAAATTATGCTTGA
>NZ_JAQMUH010000001.1:0-2903 GCF_028331025.1 Anabaenopsis arnoldii
AAATCAAGCATAATTTGCTGTCTAATTATTTAATACAGCAACTCAAACGCCCAAGTATTCCTATGTGCTTGGTTTAATTGAAATTGTCCCGTGGCGCGGCTCCCTCCGCTCCCTATTTGTGCCAGTTGCGTAAGTCCTGATTATTTTAAAAGCATGGGAGCATTTTGATACTCCCGGAGTAGCGGAAAGTTTTGCCAAGATAGCTCTGGTTCAATGGAGAAAATATCAGAGTTTAATAACACACGATAATAGTACCAAGCAGCAATATCAGTCGCAACTTTTTGATAATGATGAGAAAAGACGCAGACTAATTGAGCAGGTAGTGCTAATAATTGTTGCGACCGGAGAAGAAGCAAGATTTTTATTAAGTTATACAACAGAAAAAATCCTATTACATAAAGATGTCTTCTGGATGATTGAGAAAATACAAAACACTGAATTAGAACAGGCGCAGCAAATTTGGGCGCAACTAATTGAGTGGTCTTTTAACTATCAAGACGCAAAGGAAATAGATGCTATTGTAACCGCTACTCAAACAAATTATGTCTTACGTAATAAGTTTGTATCTTACTTTGAAGCTATTGAGTTAAATTCAGCCAAAGCTGAGGAAATGAAAGCATCATATCTTCAGATGGAAGAGTGGGAAAATCCCAAACAAGAATCTCCGTTTTTAGAACCACCACCAAAAGAGAGAGTTATTCTACTTTTGGAACAGTTAGAGTCTGGCACTCTATGGGCTTGGTCACAACTAAACATGGATCTTACTTTAAAGCCAGATAGCAGATACTACAATAATGAATTGGAATTTGATTTAACAAAACTTCCTGGTTGGGAAGAAGCCGACATAGCAACCCGAAAAAGAATTATTGACGGTGCTAAGAAGTATATTTTAGAACAAGACCAAGTAGCTTATGACTGGATAGGTACAAACACTTATGATAGGTTTGCTTTGGCAGGCTGTAGGGCTTTACTGTTACTTTTGAAAGAATCACCAGAATTCTTAGATACTATTCCGCTTACAATATGGCAAAGATGGGCATCTGTTATAGTTGGCTACCCAAGCAGTAATTGCAGAGAAGATTACTACCTTAATTTGGTTAAACTAGCTTATGTAAAAGCTCCTTCTGAAACTATTGATTCACTCATTTTACTAATTGATAAAGAGAATGAAGAACATAGTTATATATTTATTCCTGCTCTCTTTGAGAGAAGCTGGGATGAAAATTTGAAATCTGTGCTATTGGAAAAAGTGAAGGATAAAGGACTTCAGCCTAAAGTTACGGGACAGTTGCTCGAAGAACTTTTGAAACATGGGTGTAACGAAGCTAAAGATTTTGCTAAGTCACTAATGCAGGCTGGGGGAAATAGCTCAACAGTAAAACAGGGTAAAAAAAATTATATTGAAAGTATTATAGCCTTTTGCATCCTGCCTCCTGCTTTCTGCCTTCATGTACTAATTTCTTATCCACTACCCTCAGTGGTTAAAGAATACCAACGGGCTTTGTTTGCAACTAGAGTTTTAGTTGAAAATTCAGACTCTACAACCTGGTCAGTTATTTGGTCAGTTGTTCAGCAAGATACAGAATTTGGACGCGAAGTATTTGAAATGGTTGCTAACCGTTACTCACATGGTATCAACTTAAATATTACTGAAAAAGAACTAGCAGACTTTTACATTTGGCTTGTTCAGCAGTATCCACATAATGAAGACCCTGTTTTTCAAGATGTTCATTTTGTAGGAATTAGAGAAAGTATTGGTACTTTCAGAAACAGTATGTTAGCTCATCTTAAGGAGAGAGGAACACATCAAGCTGGTGTAGAAATTCAGCGCATCGCTAAAGAAGTCCCAGAATTTACATGGCTGAAAAAGACGTTGCTATATGCCCAAAATATTACGCGGCGTAAAACTTGGAAACCTCCAATGCCCGATGAAATTCTTAAACTTATCAATAACACAGAAAAACGCCTTGTCCAAGACGGTAATGAACTTTTAGATGTCTTACTTGAATCGCTCCAGAATTTGCAAGTAGCACTTCAAGGTCAAACTCCTGCTGTTATTGATTTATGGAACGAAATTAAATGGGGACAAATTAGACATTTAGCTGATTCCCTAGTCAAGTACTTAAAGCAGAAATCTGGACTTGATAAATCTGCAAAAATAGAAGTGTGGAAGGGAGTTAATTGGAGAAACATTACTGATAGTGCATATATCCCAAAAGATGAGAATAGGTTTTCTGACTACGTAGTACGATACTTAAAAAATAATCTTAAAGAAAGAGGTGTCATAGTTAATCGTGAAGTTGAAATTCGTCGAGGTGAGAGAACGGATATTCAAGTTGATGCTGTCAATAAAACGTCAAATGGAGACGTATTTGATTCTGTAACAGTTATTATTGAGGCAAAAGGCTGCTGGAATGGTGAGCTAGATAGTGCAATGGAGAGACAGCTTGTCAATCGCTATCTAAAAGATAATACTTGCCAATATGGTATTTATTTAGTTGGTTGGTTTAACTGCGAACAGTGGGACAATAGCGATTCCAGAAAGAGTAAAGCACCAAAAATTAGTATTGATGAAGCTAGAGAAAAGTTTGAAAAACAAGCTGAACAATTATCACAGTCAGGTGTTCAAGTTAAAGCTTTTATACTCAACACAGCGCTTCGATAAATATGCAGGGAGCAACGGGAAAAAGGGTAGCCGCCGAGGTATGCGGCGGCCACCCACTAGGTTATTAAACTAAGCCGGTCAGTCACCCAACCGACTCGTCTACAAAACCGTACGTGAAACTTTCGCTTCATACGGCTCCTCAGTGATATGGTTTTTGTCATGAATACCTACAAGACTTCCATCAGTGGATGTCTTCTTGTCATGGCAATGTCTGTGTAATAATTGTAGGTTCTTATGT
>NZ_JAQMUH010000020.1:0-5643 GCF_028331025.1 Anabaenopsis arnoldii
AATATTTTCATGGTTCGGTGTTCCCTCGGACTCCGCTTTGCAGCGCTTGTCTCTCAGGCACTTATCCAATATAGCTACTGTCTCTAGCTTTGTCAACTCTTTTTTTCTAATTTTTGCAGATTTTTTTTCATCTCTCTGAAACTCGCCACAGTGCTAGGTTGTAGGCAACAATAGTGTATGCCAGTTGCTGACTAAGGGAGGGTAGAGCGTGAATTTTCAGTCTGTGATTAGTTTATTGCATCAGTTTTGGGGTGACCGTGGTTGCTTAATTGCCCAACCATATGACATTGAGAAGGGAGCGGGTACTAAAAACCCCCATACATTTTTAAGGGCTTTGGGACCTGAGCCTTGGTCAGTGGCTTATGTTGAACCATGCCGTCGTCCTACTGATGGACGCTACGGTGAAAACCCCAATCGCTTTCAACACTATTATCAGTATCAAGTTCTGATTAAGCCCTCGCCAGATAATATTCAAGAAATTTACCTTGATTCTTTGTCTGCTCTGGGGATTCGTCCCGAAGACCACGATATTCGATTTGTGGAAGATAACTGGGAAGATGCGACGGTGGGTGCTTGGGGAACTGGTTGGGAAGTTTGGTTAGATGGGATGGAAATTACTCAATTTACCTATTTCCAACAGTGTGGGGGAATTGATTGTCGTCCCGTATCGATTGAAATCACCTATGGGTTAGAGCGGTTGGTGATGTACCTCCAGCAAGTGGAAGCCATTACTAAGATTGCTTGGACTGACAACATCACTTATGGTGATGTTTTCCTACAAAGTGAGATTGAGCAGTGTACTTATAACTTTGAAGGGTCTAATCCTGAGTTGCTGTTAACACTGTTTAATTTATATGAGCAGGAGGCTGGGCAATTAACTGAGCGTGGTTTGGTGGTACCCAGCCTAGATTATGTTATGAAGTGTTCACATACCTTTAACTTACTGGATGCTAGAGGCGTAATTTCGGTGACGGAGAGAACTCGTTACATTGGCAGGATTCGTCATTTGGCTCGGAAGGTGGCTCATCTATATGTTGAGCAACGGGAAAAGTTGGGTTTTCCTTTACTCAAGGGGATAAAGGTTTGTAGCTCTTGAATGTAAAACAATAACAGGACTGAGGCACAGGTAAACTGAGAAGAAATCACAGATTGCACTGACTAATGAGAGTTAGAGTGGACACTCAACCTGAAAAAGTGAGGTTTTTTTGCCTCAGTCCTAACTAAGAGGGCAAATCAGCCAGTTTGGGAGCCTAAAGAGTTATTATGTTTGCTTTACTTTTGACGAGTGACTTATGATTCCGACGAGTGGTGTGGTTATCTGTCTTGGTTTTATTTTAGGGTTGTTGTTTACCTCGGTACCTTGGGGTGGGTTTTGGGTTTTAGGTTTAGGGATGGTAGCAGCGGTTCTGTTGAGAAAACGCAGATTAGGGAAAGCTACAAAATACCCAACTGATGGCAATACAACTCAGGGATTAAGAAATATCTGGTTTAATATTCCTCATTCTAGAATATGGTTAGTTGCCGGTTTAGTGGGGTTATTAGCAACTGTATATTTTCAATGGCGATCGCCCCAACCCGGAGCGCAAGATATTAGTACATTGTTGGTATCGGAAAATAATGGTAATCAGCAACAACTGGTGATGGTTCGTGGTCAAGTGATAAGTAACCCCCGTTTAACTCGCAACCAACGAGGACAATTTTTATTAGCAGCTACTCAGGTTGATCAAGTCAAGAATGAAGCTGGCCCGCTAGATGCGGCTAAAGGTGTGACGGGAAAATTATATGTAACAGTCCCCTTGCTCCAGGCTACTGGGTTATATCCCGGTCAACAAATTGCTGTGACGGGAGTTTTATACCAGCCAAGAACAGCATACAACCCTGGTGGTTTCGATTTTCAGAAGTTTCTCAATTACCAAGGAATATTTGCGGGTTTGAGTGGAAGACAGATTACTTTCCTGGATGAGTATAATCAACGTCCGTGGGGATGGTGGCAAGTTCGGCAGCGAATTGTGCGATCGCACACTCAAAGCCTGGGTGTTCCACATGGTCCATTGGTAAGTGCAATGGTGTTAGGTAGCAAAGCAGTTGATTTACCCCACGATATCCGTGATTTGTTTATCAAAGCTGGATTGGCTCATACTTTAGCAGCTTCAGGATTTCACGTTTCTTTAGTGTTAGGTTTGGTAATGCAGTTGACAAGCCGTGCAGCTGCGAGAACGCGGTTTACTTTTGGCTGTTTAGCCTTAATTATTTTCCTGAGTTTAACAGGGTTCCAACCTTCAGTACTCAGGGCGGTAATTATGGGTTTTGCGGCTTTAGTGGGTTTACTATTACAAAGAAAAGTTAAAAAATTTGGCTCTCTGTTATTAGCAGCCACTTTATTATTGTTAATTAATCCCCTATGGATTTGGGATTTAGGCTTTCAATTGAGTTTTTTAGCCACACTAGGGTTAGTGGTCACAGTTCCCCCATTGGTAAAACGCTTAGATTGGTTACCACCGGTCATCACTTCCTTGATTGCCGTTCCCCTGGCTGCGACAATTTGGACTTTACCAGTGCAACTTTTTGTATTTGGGGTGATGCCTGCTTACGGTGTAATACTAAATATGATTAGCACACCTTTGATTGCAACCATTAGTATAGGTGGGATTATTAGCGCCATAGCAGCATTACTCTGGCCTACAGGTGGCAGCACCTTAGCAGGACTATTATATTACCCTACTGACTGGTTATTTAAATTAGTACAATTATTTAGAAGCTTTCCCGGTAATTCTCTGAATTTGGGTAGTATATCTACGTGGCAATTGCTAGCAATATATGCACTGGTGATTTTGGTTTGGCTAGTACCTTGGTGGCAAAAACGCTGGTTATTGGCCAGTTTCATGGCCATCGGTTTGGTACTCATCCCCTTTTGGCATTCTGCCAATACATTATTTAGGGTCACAGTCCTAGCAGCAGGTAAACAACCAGTTGTAGTCATTCAGGATCGGGGAAAGGTGACACTAATTAATAGTGGAAAGCAGGGGACTGGACGCTTCACAATTTTACCATTTTTACAACAGCAGGGCATTAATCACATAGATTCGGCGATCGCCTTTGGCACTGAGCGCAGCGGAATACGCAGTAATTTAAAATACCAGGAAACTAGCGCTTGGTTGGAAATACTACAAGCTATAAGAATAAATAACTTTTATGAATATTCAGCCAACCTCACAGACAACATTGCTAATCAGGCAATTCAACAGCAAGTGCAAAAGCAACAAGGAATACACCAACCTTTAGCACCTGGTCAAATAGTCAATACTGGTTCAGTAACTGCTCAGTTAATTAATGACCAGTTACCTGTCTTACAACTGCAAATTCAAGGACAGAATTGGCTATTGGTGGGGGATGTCAAGGCTCAGGAGGTAGAACAGCTAGTCAAAGCAGGTAGCCTAGTGCGTCCACAAGTACTGTGGTGTAGACCTGAGTCCTTGTCAGATTTAGTACAAATGCTCCAACCACAGGTGGCCATAGCCTCTTATACTAATTTAGACTCAAAAACCTTATCTAATCTGAGTCAAAACCAGACACAGCTATTTTCTACTAGAGATGACGGCGCTATCCAATGGACACCCAATAATCAATTTGAGGCCTTTATTCAACAAACTGAAAGTAAATCTACCTTTTTTTGATCAAATTCCTCAATTGGTAAATCTAGGTATAGAAACGTTCCTGGGAACGTTTCTACAGGGGTTTCACCGAAAAACACCCGATTGCAGCCAACCTAAACACACTAAAGGCTAAACGTTAACTGGACGCCTATCTACTGATGGTTGGTAATGAGTACTCCCATCAACTTCTACTTTTAGAGAAACCTGCTGACCTGTAATCAACCTAGCTCCACGATTGCGGGTAATATAGTTCCATACCCACTGAATGGTTACTACCAACTTATTATCAAACTCAATTAAAAAGTAGATGTGAATCAATAGCCAAAACAACCATGCAAAGAAACCTTTTAACTTGATGAAACCCAAATCCACCACAGCGGAGTTTTGCCCAATCATTGCCAAGCTACCGTGGTCGGTGTAATTGAAGGATGGTAAGGTGTGACCTTGCAGCCGTTTTTGAATCAGTGACGCGACATATTCTCCTTCCTGTTTAGCAACAGGTGCAACCCCTGGTAAGGGTTTGCCATTTTGATGGGAGAAATGAGCCAAATCACCAACTACAAAAATATTATCATACCCCTTAATACTCAAGTCAGATTCTACAATCACACGCCCGGCGCGATCGCACTGCGCACCTGTGCGTTCAGCTAAGACTTTTCCCATGGGTGAAGCTTTGACACCTGCAGCCCACAAAATAGTTTTAGACGGGATTTGTCTGACCTCCTCACCTTGTTTGAGGGTAACAACATCATTTTCAATCTTGGTTACTAAGGCTTTGGTCTCCACAACCACACCCAACTCCTTGAGAGATGCTGCTGCAGCTTCGGATAAATCTGGCGCAAAAGGTGGAAGGATGCGATCCATTCCTTCTAACAGTAAAATTTGCGTTTCTGAAGTGTCAATATTGCGGAAATCTTCTTTGAGGGTTTGGTACGCCAGTTCCGCGATCGCCCCTGCCAATTCTACACCAGTCGGGCCACCACCCACAATCACAAAGGTCAGTAGAGCTAGGCGTTTTTCTGGGTCTGTTTCTTGTTCTGCGGCTTCAAATGCCGAAAATATGCGCCGACGCATTTCTATAGCATCTTCTACGGTTTTCAAACCTGGGGCGAATTTTTCCCATTCATCCTGACCAAAATAGGAATGCTTCGCACCTGTAGCCACAATTAACGTATCATAGGGTACTCTTTTTTCCCCTATAATTACTTCCTGTGCCTCTGGATTAATATCATCTACTTCCCCCAGCAACACCTGAGTATTTTTGCTCTTACTCAGCACCGAGCGTAATGGCGAGGAAATATCAGCAGGTGATAGGGTACCCGTAGCAACTTGATATAACAGCGGCTGAAATAGGTGAAAATTACGTTTATCGATCAGGGTAACATTTACCTTCGCCTTAGCAAGTGCCTTGGCCGCATACAGTCCACCAAAGCCTCCACCAACAATCACCACTTGATGTGGTGGGGTATTCTCAAGTGAATTTACCATAAATAATATTTCCTTCCGTTACGGTATTGTAACTATTCTTAACAAATTTGTATTAAAATTATCATATTTTTTCTGCTGGTTTTGAACATCTAAAAAAATAATTTAAGTAATCTCAGTTACTAAAAATCTGCTTTGCTGTAACTGATGACAATGCTTAATGTTTTAAAGCAGATGCAAAAACCCATTATATTTTGGGATGTGGATTTAGAGGACTGGCGAGGTAAGTCAGCGGGAGAAATGATGAATATATTTGAAAAAAGCTTTCACAATGGGAGCATCATACTTTTACATGACTCCGATGGTGTCGCGAAAGGGGGAGTATATGCTAGTCGCCATAATACTGTAGAAGTAGTGGAAAGAATTTTGGTTCTTCAGTACCTAATATGCTAAATTGTTTTGATAAAATCCGAAAAGGCTTACCGTATAAGGGAAATAATGTTGGTTATTGAAGAAAATGCCTGAATATTCCTTCTTAATCTCTGTTCCCTGTTCCCTGTTCCCT
>NZ_JAQMUH010000021.1:0-6966 GCF_028331025.1 Anabaenopsis arnoldii
ATATTTTATTACATATACGCCATCTTCCACAGTCCCACCTACCGCACCCGTTACGCCGAATTTCTCAAAATCGACTTCCCCCGCGTCCCCCTCACCAGCAACAATGAGCTATTTTGTCAACTTGCAGAATATGGACAAGAATTAGCAGCACTACACCTGATGAAATCACCCCAATTAAACAACCTGATCACCGAATTTACAGAAAATAGCGGAGGTCAAATAGTAGATTCAGGATATCCTAAATATATTCAAGGTGCGGTAGTGATTAATAAAAAGGGGGATAAATTCACAGGGGTACCAGAGCAAGTATGGAACTTTTATATTGGTGGTTATCAAGTTTGTCAAAAATGGCTCAAAGACCGCAAAGGACGCACCCTAAATCATGAAGATATTCTACATTATCGGCGTGTAGTGGTGGCGCTGCAAGAGACTATTAAGTTAATGCAGTTAATTGATCAGACTATTCCTAGTTTCCCTGTGGTTTAGAATCCCAAAATCTCAGGATAGGCGCTGACCTGTCACTTGGCTGTTAAAATCAAAGAGGTTTGAGCATAAAGCTATGACGATTACAGCACAACCCACAACTATAGAAGAATTTTTACAATTGTCAGAAACAGAACCAGCTTCTGAATTGATTCATGGACACATTATACAGAAACCAATGCATCAAGGGGAACATAGCCAACTACAGATTGAGCTATGCGAAACTATTAATCAAATTACTAAACCTCAGAAAATCGCTAAAGCTTTTCCAGAACTACGCTGTATTTTTGGTGGATTCGCAATTGTCCCAGATATAGCGGTATTTCGCTGGGAGCGCATCCCTAGGTTACCATCAGGACGCATCGCGAATCGGTTTGAAATCCATCCAGATTGGGTAATTGAAATTCTCTCTCCCGAACAGAAATATAAACAAGTTCTCAGTAAGTTACTACATTGTGCTGAATATGGAACTGAGTTAGGTTGGTTAGTTGATAGTGAGGATGAAAGTATTTTAGTAGTAGATGGCGATCGCCGAGTTCAAGAACTTAAAAATAGCGATCGCCTACCAGTTATCGCAGGGGTTGATTTAAAGATCACTGTTCAAGAAGTCTTTAGCTGGTTAAGTTTTTGACCATATCTAACCCACAAATCAATGATTAACTATGCTAGATAACTTTATCCCCGAACTAATTCGCAAACAACGCCCCTACTACCTACCCCAAGGGAATCCCATCAAAGGAATTAACCATCAATATTGGCTGGTTTTCCAACATCGGGACGCTGATAACCCATTACATAACGTGATTAAATTCCTAGGTATGGGTAATCAAAACGCCACCCATAAACTTTTACGCATAGACCCTAAAACAGCTAAAGTATTTGAATATATCCCCATCAAAGAGGGAGATTTACCCAGTGTCACCCTATTGCGAACCTGTGAACTATCTATCCTAGAAAAGTTCCTACATCAAGAAAGGGTGACCACAGAACCAGCTTTATTAGCAGGGAGCTTTTTAGAAATTCCCGGTCGTCAACGTCGCTTTAATCTCCCCTCTGACTTAGATAAATATCGGCAATTTTTTACTAATATTTTACAACTAACTAAAATTTACCGCCGTTCCACAGCTTACTTTGATAGCGGTGTTTTAAAACTCTATCAAGAACCATTGGCCGCTATTGTGCAAACTGAGGGACAAATCCGGTTATTAATGGATTGGCAAGGTTTTACTAAAATAACAGATATTGCAGAATTAGACAAACTCTACGACCCGAGCGATCGCTACCAATTTATCCAACGCACCCTAGAAGAATTTCTCCAAGGTTTAGCAGAAGGCGATTTTACAGAAACAGAAATATTAGCAGAACTAGTCAGACTGGGATTTCTACAAATAAGACTAATTAAAATGGACTCAGGAAAAGCCCTCTACCACAAAAAAACGGGGATTTTCACTGACCAATTAGATCACCACATTCAACATGAGGGTTCAGATAATTTTACCCGTGCTGCACATTCCAGAAATGCAGAAAGTATGACTTTTCTCTACTCCTGGGATGAATTAGACGCAGAAACCATATTAGATAGTATTCAGCAATTTGATGGAGAATGGCAAGACCACGAGTTAAGTTTTGACCTCAGTCAAGAATTTTTACAACAAGTATTAAAAGAAAGACAACGCCGCCAAGAACAACAAAAACCAGTCATTGAGTCCATCACACCGGATAAATTCCCCAGCGGTGAAACTACAACTGTTGAAATTACCGGTCAAAATCTAGACCAAGTTACCGACATAGGAGTGACTGAGAATGAGTTGGTGAAGGTAAACATTCACAACCAGTCACCACAACAGATTATTGGTGAAGTTGAGGTAAACTCAGACCATCCCCCCATACCCTTAACTCAGTTCCAGGTCAAAACCCCCAGGGGAGTTTATCGCACTACACCTAAAAAACCCCCTGTAGTTAGCCAGTCTTTAGTAATTCCTGATTTTGAAGAAATACCAGGATTTAAATCAGCCATAGAAATGATTTTAGCTGGTAATCATGGTACACCGGATGACTTTCTTTACTGGTTAGCAAAAAAACGCCCCCAACAGTTCCGGGTACAAGGTAGTGACTTACTCGATGAACTATTAAATCAGGGTATATTATTTGAACACCAAAAAACAGGAGCGCAACACTGTCTGAGGGTAATGCAAGATTTTGGGGTTGCTGTGTGTGCGGATGCTGTAGGTTTGGGAAAAACTCGGTTAGCAGCTGCGGTGGGGAGATTATATCGACAACAACACCCCGATGCTAAAATCGCAATTATTGCAGCTAAAAAACTTTTACCCAACTGGGAACGGGAGTTAAGGGAGTTAGGTTTTGAGTCTCATGATTACGAACTCTACAATAAAAACTTGATGAGTCGTCAGGGTAGTAATTTTCTAGAAAACTTGAATCGTTATGGTGGTCCTGATTTAATTATCATTGACGAAGCCCATGAGGGTATCCGCAATTATAATAACCGCATTCACAAAACCTGCTTGCAAATTCAAGACAACGACCGCAAGTTAGGTAAACAGCGTCATTTTCTGCTCTTAACTGCTACCCCCTGGAATAACCGCCGCGAAGACATTTATAATATTCTCTCACCTTTTATTAGTCGTCCTCAAGCTTTCCAAGATTTAAACTTACCCGCTGAGGTCACCGACTGGTTTACAAGAAGGGATACAGGGGTGAGGAACTTCACAGATAATACAGAGATATTTCGCCAAATTTACAAGGAACTGTTTCTGCAACGGACTAGAAAGATGTTGCGAGACTCCAGCAGCAATTTAAATGTATATGCTCAACGCATAGCGGAATGGTTACCGGTACAGTTTGAAAATACCACGGAAGAAGCACTAGACCAAATTTTTACCCATTTTGAAACAAGTCTTTACATTCCCTTTGCTGACCCAATTCGTTATTTAACTAGTAATGTGGAACAGCGCAGCTTGTTAGGTAACCAGCGCCGGTTTTTCCTCCAACGGGCTGAATCTAGTATGTATGCTTTGAGCCAAACTATCAATAATTTTAGGCGACGGATTACACAAATGCAATCCCGTTTACAGTCTATTTCCCCCGACGCTGCGGGATTAAAGGAATTTTTATTAACTCACTACGAGTTTAATTTAAAGTCAACAGGTCAAACAGACCGGTTAAATTTAGATGATGATGAACGGGAAACCTGGGATGAAGAGTATGAGGAAGAGGAGGAAGCACAGGAGGAGCAACCACAAAAGCGCCAAAAGTTAAGACGTTCTATTGATATTAACACGACAGCTTTAGAAAATCAGCCTGATAGAGCTAGGCAAATCTACAGCAAAATGTTAGCAGATTGTGACAACGATTTGCAACAACTCCAAGAAATTCAAACTCTACTCCAAGCTGAATTTGTCATTGACCACAAAAAGGAACAGGTCAGACAAAAAGTGAGGGAGTTAGTCAAGCTGGGTCATAAAGTATTGCTGATTTCTACTTTTAGTGACACGGTGATCGATTATTATCTTTATATGGCGCAAGATCAGGCGATCGCCTCTCAAGGTATAGGAATGCTAACTGGCTCTCCTAAACTATATTACCCCAATCATGCAGACCAACCCCAAAAAATTAGCCCTGGTCAAGCCAAACTACCCCAAGGACGAGAGGTAACTTTAACTCGTCAAGAAATATTTAAACGATTTGCTCCCGTTGCTAGTTGTCAAAATCCCACAGAATACCCCCAACCCGAAGCAAAAATTACAGTATTAATTGGTTCGGAAACCCTATCTGTGGGTCAAAATCTCCAAGATGCTGATTATTTAATTAATATTGATTTACCTTGGAACCCGATGATTTTAGAACAGAGAATCGGTAGGATTGACAGACCCAAAAAACACCAAGCTGCACATATTTATATTTACTATGCTAACAGCGAAAGTCAATTACTCAGACAAGCATCACGCCTGGCAAATCTCCATAAAAAACTAGTAGGAGAGTTAGTAGACCAGGATACTCAATTCATCGATGTAGAAACTAAACGCCATATCCCTACTATCTCCCATGTTAACAGTTTACGAGATTCAATTTATGGAGATACTTTATTTGATGATGAAATTCTACCAGGATATGTAGACTTTCTCCAGAGTTTAGTTAAAGCTAGAAAATTACAGCAGAACCATTTGCAAGAACAAGTTTATCAAAAACAAGCCACTCATCTGAGTTTTTACACAGAAAATGAGATTCTACACAGTGAGGAAATTAGCAAGCTATTAAAAAGATTAGGTGAAGACTACCAACCCAACCCCATAGTTATAGGTCGTCGTACTGGGGAGGTAAATGAACCCACAGGATTAATTGTTTTAACTTTAGCATATTTCGGCCCCAATGGTGAACCTATTGCCGAAAAACAGCAAACCCTATTTTGGAACGACCAAACGGGAGAAAAAGACGGTTATGGTCTGGCGATCGCCTCGGCGATGAAAACCCCAGTCATTAGTAATACTTTTTCTGTCCACAGTGTACTATCATCTGCCCAGTCAATATACCAAGAGCTAGTAAAATTAAAACATCAATACATTGCCGAACTACAACAGCCAGAAAACCTAACCACCTTAAATAATAGCTCGGAACGTATTAATAAAATCCAGCGCCGCTTGAGAAATATTCCCCCCAGGGGAAATTTAACCCCAACCTTAATTAAGAATACCCTCAGAAAACTCAGTTATCACAAGTCCATGACTGATGTACAAAAACTGCTGATAAATTATACAGAGGGTAGTAAAGCCCGTTTAGATGATTATGAATTTGTTACCCAATTAGTGGAAGACACAGACAACCTAAGTTTACTGCTTATGGAAGGAATTAAACCCACTAGTCTCAGTATTTCTTTGTCAGCGTTATTATTGAGAATATAAGATTTAATTAATACTAATGGACAGCAACAGGAAATCTACGGTCATTATACTAACCGCATCTTTGAAGCCCAACCTGTCATGTATTTACTGTTACCTAGTCCCCAGGTATGAGGACGGGTAGCTTTTATACTTCCCACAGAAGGGGGGTTACGTCAAAAACAGATCCAAACCTTTAACTGGGATGACCATCAGTGAGTAGTAAGGTTAAAAAGACTCACTCGCGATCGCCACCCTGATACTTACCCATTTAACTAACTTCCCAATCTTCAAACTTTAACCCGTCAATTCTGCCAAACTCTCTTACATTATGAGTTACCAATATTAAATTATTCACCAAAGCAATAACAGCAATTTGTAAATCATTTAGACCAATAGGAGTGCCAATTTTAGCTAAATCAGCCCGAATTTGTCCATAAACTTCCGCACAGGAATCATCAAAAGGTAAAGATACAAACTGCTGTAAAAATGATTTTTGAATCTTCAAAGCTTTTCCAGGGTTATTACTTCGCCTTGACCCATAAAATAACTCAGCCTTCACCACAGAACAAACCGCAACTTTTTCAGGTTCTAAATTATCGAGATGATGATTAATACTCAATGACCTACCTTTGAGATACATAATACAAACATTTGTATCTAGTAAATAAACTAAAGAATTATTATTCATCAAACACGCCAATTAAATCATCATCCGTATCTTCATAAATTCCTTGTTCATCAACATTAAAATCAATATCCGCACAAGCACCAGATAAATTGAGGATTCCTTTAGTATGAAGCATATTTTTTTGTTTTAAAAACTCCTTTAATTCTGCATCAGAGAAAAAGTTAAGCATCTCCTTCATTTCCTGAAAATCAATTAAACCTTCCCGCAAAGCGTCTAAGACAAGATTGGCAATGATTTTTTGTGGTAAATTAACCCATTCATTTTGAATCTTATCTGTTAAATTATCTGGTAAATCTATGGTGATTTGCATAATTATAAAATCTCCCTAATCTGTTTTTTATTGTACAGCATATTTCCAGTAGGACTTACGCAACTGGTACAGGCGATCGCATGATTCATACTTGGATTCAGCAACGCCTATTCTTTGTTTCCCTATTTAGAACCCCACCCCAACCCCCCTGGGTGGCGATCTGCTTACAGCAGCGCTTCGCGATCGCCCCACAGATCCCCGACTTCTAGCTAAATTATCCTAGAATATCTCTAATAATGTGAGAAGTCGGGGATCTTACGCCCCTCCCACAGTCACACAGATCCCCCACTTCTACCTAAAAATAATCAAATACATAAGATTCCAGTCAGATTCATCTGACTTTAGCTTTGAGACGGGGGTTTCTAACCCCCGGTTCCCTGGTTCCCTTGTCACCTTGTCCACCTTGTCTTACCCTCACGACAATGTAAAAAACCTACCCTTGTGAGGGGGGTGGGGTATACGCAGTATTAAAAATTGTCACATCACTCAACCAACTATAGTATAATTTATCAATATCAAATCTTTTACCCTGATTGCTCCCGTATCAACACTTACCCTACAGCACCATGAATGCTATATCACAACAGTTG
>NZ_JAQMUH010000022.1:0-5094 GCF_028331025.1 Anabaenopsis arnoldii
ATTACACGCACCCTCAACAGTGAAAGGAGCTATCAGCTGATGGTTACACAGCGCGGCAATTATGTTCACCCGACCTTCACGACGACCTGATTTAAGTGCATGGAAGCGCTGTCCTTTTGAGTTCCAACCGTAATCATACTGCTCTGGGTTGTCCATTCCTGACTCATCGAGGTATACAATCTTCTCCACAGGTAACTTGGACAACTGCGTTACGAAAGCCTGTCGTTTGACCTCATCGCGCTCACGGTAGCCATAAGTCTTTTTTTTCGCGTAAAACCAATTTTTTTCAAAGCTCTTGAGATTGTGCGATCGCTAATTTCTTCAGGCCAAAGTCAGGCCATCTCTACTTGGGTTTTATCGCTATGTACCGAAGCAAACTCACGAAATTTTTCCCATCGGTTTTTCGCTTCAACCATAGGGTGATGGTGTTGCGACTAATATTAAACATTTGACTGGCTTGAGTTTTCTTCAAGCCATTGAGTTCAATCCCTTGGATTACTTTTTGACGAAGGTCGTAACTGTACGGCTTGGGCATATACCTGTAGCAAGCGATCGCTTCACATGAAAAGGGACTACTTATAGTTTATGCTTAAATTACCTTGGCGGTTGCTATGTTTGCGGATATCGCACTGGAGAACATCACGACTGGAACGCGCAAATTCAAGGATGTTTGTATGGATTTAATCACCGAATTAATGATTCTATAATGGCTAGGCCAACCCGTCTTAGATTGAATGTTAGTTTGAAAACACTACCTTGGATTTCTTTAGTACTCGTCTCACTGAGTTACAGTACATTGGGTTGGGTATTATCAGATAATAATGCCCCTCTTTATCTGTGGATATTACTTATATTAGCTATTTTAGTTTTAGTGGCGAGCTTAACTGTTTCTGTGTCGGTAATCTCAAAATATTCTAGTCTATTAGTTAGCTCAAATCTCAGGTCTTTTACTGTTGCCACTCTTGGCGCTTTCTTGTTTTTTCTGATGCTAGCTTGGTTCGGTATATTTCTGGATATGTTGCTGATTATTTGTGCGGGTATCTTGGCGAGAATTGACTGTCAAACTGCTGGTATCACACAATTACAAGCTTTTTTAATTATCTTGCTCTTTTCATTAGGGGGGTTAGGTTGCGGTCACTTACTACACTTCGTATCTTCAGGGTATGTGTAGTGGTTGGAGAGGGTGGGGATTACCCACCCACGCACATCTAAACGGTAGCTGTCTCCCCTGGGGTTGCAACTGGATAAACACTAACTTTTTTGCGGGCTTTACCTTTTCTCTCAAAGGCTACTAAACCATCAATTAAGGCAAACAAGGTGTCATCGCTACCAATACCAACATTGTTACCGGGGTGAAATTTGGTTCCCCGTTGACGTACGAGAATGTTTCCCGCTAGTACGGTTTGACCACCGTAGCGCTTGACTCCCAAGCGTTGAGCATTAGAGTCGCGTCCGTTACGAGTACTACCTGTTCCTTTCTTATGAGCCATAATTACCTCTTGTGTTTTCTTTCTTTATTATTCAGCTACAGCTTCTACAGGGGAATTATCGGTATTCGTATCGTCTGATACCTCTTCTGGAGCAGTAAATACCGCGCCATTCAGGGTGATGGAATCAATCATCAGTCTAGTAATTTCTTGCCGATGTCCGCGTTTTTTGCGGGTTTTCTTTTTCGGCTTCATTTTATAAACTATGACTTTGCGGCCTCTCAGATTCCTGAGAATTGTTCCTTCTACCGTCGCCCCTGTTACTAACGGCTGTCCTATGGTGACTTCGCCGTCATGCTGCACTAGTAATACTGAATCTATTGTAACTTTTTCGTCGGCTTCGATATGGAGCAGTTCAATATCGTAAAAGCGACCAGGTTCAACTTTTAGTTGCTTGCCGCCAGTTTCAATAATTGCGTAGGTCATGAAATTGTCCTTGAAGTTGCCGTACAGGTAGCTGGCTTTAAAGGCGATCGCTCGCTGTTGCTAGCTTTTGTGTATGTCTACCTGATCCGAGCAGGAATAAGACAGACAATCCATCACTATACTTATATTAATCTGCTTATGTCAACTGTGATTGAGGGGTTTAGTTGAGTTTTAAATATTACTATAAGGTGTTGAGTTTTGAACAACCAGTTCAAAACTCAACAGGGGAATTTGTTAATTTCTCGCCCCTAACTTTTGACCGACACCATTTTTTTGTGCTGGGTCGTCTGCGGGTAATTCCACACCAAAGACACGCCCAAAAGCCTTTTCTACTTTGTAGCCAGAATCAATGGACTCTAAGGGGTCTTTGCGGAGTCTATGACGCAGACATAAAGTAATTACACGTTTGATATCATCAAGAGTGACTTCTGTCCGACCTTCAAAAGCGGTTAATGCTTTGGCGGCGCGGTTGGTAACAATATCACCACGCAAACCATCAACATCTAGTTCTGAACAAATTTCGGAAATTTTCACCCGCTGCTCGTAGTCAAGTGTGACTTGGGGTAACAAATTCTGAGCATTGACAATTTTTTCTTGTAATGCTTCCTGTTCAGATTGATATTTTTGCAGAAATTCAGGCGGATTTTGGTCAAATTCCGCCCTTTGTTCCACAATCTGCACCCGTAAAGCAGGTTCTTTGACGGTGTGAATTTCTGCGTGCATTCCAAAGCGGTCTAACAGCTGGGGGCGTAATTCACCTTCCTCGGGGTTCCCAGAACCTACCAGCACAAACCGGGCTGGGTGGCGAATAGAAATTCCTTCCCGTTCTACAGTGTTCCACCCACTAGCAGCAGAGTCGAGTAACACGTCTACTAGGTGGTCATCTAGCAAATTGACTTCATCCACATAGAGAATACCTCGGTTAGCCTTGGCTAGCAATCCCGGTTCAAAGGCTTTCACACCTTCAGATAAAGCTTTCTCAATGTCGATGGTACCACAAACTCGGTCTTCTGTAGCTCCCAATGGTAGGTCTACCATTTGAACTTTTTTATGAGTCACGGGTATTTCCGCCCCCTGTTCCACCATCTGGCGAACTTCATCGCTCATCACGTCGGGGTCTTTGGGGTCACTATTGAAGGGGTCATTGGCCACAACTGGGATTTCTGGCAATAAATCCGCCAGGGCCCGGATAGTCGTGGATTTACCGGTGCCGCGATCGCCCATAATCATTACACCACCGATTTTGGGATCAATCACGTTCAACAGCAGCGCCAGTTTCATTTCTTCCTGGCCCACAATTGCTGTAAATGGGAATACCACGCGACGCGCACTGGCCGTGGATTGAGCAGTTGGAGTCACTAAATTACCTTAACAATATTTTTCTTATTACCGTTCTCTATTGTGCCACAGTTAGGAGGTGAAGAAGCGACTACAGCAGGTTGGTAATTTCAAATCAGCCTCTGAGGTAGTAACACTGCATGGAAATTTAACTCAAATTTATTTAGATGTGAGTTCACAGTCGAGCGCGTTAATTTAAGTACATAGTTAATTTAATTTAAATAGCCCCGGTCGATGAATCAAAACCTTAATTTAACTTCCACCCAAGAGTTCCCCACTCATAAAAATCACAGTTTTTCCCCACTACAGTTATCTGTGAAGCCATTGATTATCTTTACTCTAGAACTGCTACTAGCAATACCCCTGGGTTTAGTCTTAGTCAAATTACACGTGGGCGGAATTGCTTGGATATTTGGGGGACTAGCCTCGGGTGCTATGGTTTTACAAATATGTCGGATTGTATATCAGTATAATCCCAGTCCTAATCGCCGGGCCCGCAAGGTGGGAATGGCACTTGTGGGCTTAACTGTGGGTGCTTCAAGTAGTGGTAGCGATTTAACGGGTTTGGCTTCTGGGATTCCTGTATTTATTTTTCTGACTTTGTTCTTAATAGTTTGTGGTATCTGCATTGGCTACATCTACTCTCGCTTGAGTCAAACCAATTTATTAACCTCTATGTTGGCGACGGTTCCCGGTGGTGTGGGAGTTATGTCATCTATTGCTGCGGATTATAATCGTAATGTCACCCTTGTAGCTTTGGTTCAGGCTATTCGTGTTACATCGGTTGTATTACTGATTCCATTCATTGCACGGTCATCTGTTGCTGATGTTCTCCAGGCTGAAACTTTACCTGTGACAAATACAGTAGTAAATTTTGACCCGTCTCAATTAGGCTTCCTCTGTTTGGCGCTGCTAATTACGGCGTTGGTAGTTTATCTGGCTGGTTTATGTAAACTCCCCGCTGCTGAGTTTTTTGGTGCATTATTAGTTGGTCTGGGGTTTAATCCTTTGCTCCACTGCATACCTGTTTTGGCTGATGTGACTTTTAATCCCCCCGGGTTGATAAAATTATTAGGCCAAATGCTTCTGGGAATTACCATTGGTGAATATTGGGGAAAGAAACCTAATATTGGCACAAGAGCCATTAGTTACGGTTTTATGTCTGTGGCTATGACTCTAGCTGCTGGTGCGATCGCTGCTATGCTGGCCATGCAGTTAACTTCTTGGGACTGGTTAACTTGTCTACTGGTTACCGCACCAGGAGGAGCGCCAGAAATGATCCTGGTATCCCTGACATTAAATCATGATGTCGAAATTGTCACCACTGGCCATTTAATCCGACTGATTGCTATTAATAGTTCCCTACCCCTGTGGATCTTTTTGTTTCGCCGTCTTGATACCCAACTTTCTGAGTCAGTTTAATCCCCCAATGTTTCCATGACTAATCACCAAGAATTAGATGCTCATCAATGGGTCAAAACTCGTTCATCCGATCCAAAAAAGCTAACTAATGCTAACAAAAGTTGGCTTTTTCTTCGGTGTTTCACCCTAGCAGTGTCGGCACTATCTAGTCCACAGGCTAACACGATCAATCTGACCGCTTCTTTTTTTTAAATTAATCGCCGCGTTTAAATCTCTATCACTTTCAAAGCCACAACTATCACATTTAAACACTCTTTGAGATAATGACAGTGATGATTTCTGGTTCTTCAGTACCTAATATGCTAAATTGTTTTGATAAAATCCGAAAAGGCTTACCGTATAAGGGAAATAATGTTGGTTATTGAAGAAAATGCCTGAATATTCCTTCTTAATCTCTGTTCGGTGTGTTCCCTGTTCCCTG
>NZ_JAQMUH010000023.1:0-10889 GCF_028331025.1 Anabaenopsis arnoldii
CCCCCCCCCCCCCACAGTGCCCCTGGTTTCTAACTATGGGGGTGTAGTGCGCTAGGGACTTGGGTCGCATTCCTAAAAATCGTCTGTAAAAATATTAGCTTTAATGTATAATTTTACTACGAGGTGATGCAAGTGTTTAATCTGACTTACGAATTTAAGCTCAAACCAACTCAACAACAAATAGCAATATTTGAAGAATGGTTAGAAACCCATCGACGGGTTTACCGGAACTTGGCGGGAGCGTGAAAGCCCCTGAGAAGCAGCAACGCAGTTGCGTACTTCGTGCTTTAGACAGGGGATGAAACGCGACTTGGTAGGCTTCAGCCTGCTGTGTCCCCTTCGAGTTTTAGGCTATCAATCCAATCTTCAATTAAAGCAGTGATAGTTTTATCCTTTTGAGCAGCATATAAATAAAGTTTATTTCTTCTCCGCTCAGATAGACGTATTGTTAATGTTTTTCTCTTCATAATTGACATACATTGTTAGTATTTAATGTTAGTAAATATCAAGGAGGTGAAAACAATGTATGGATGTCAGCAAAACTTAGTTAACCCAGATAATGAACTTAGAGCAGTCCTTGAGTTTATTTGCTCAGAGTCCCATAAACTGACAAATTGTGGTATCTACTACGCTCGTCAGTTATATTTCAAAACTAGGAAGTTGATTGGTAAGTACGATTTAGAGAAAGAATATAAGACGAATAAACATTATCAAGTTTTGCACTCTCAAGCAGCACAACAAATTTTGAGGTCTGTAGCAGAATCATTCAAGTCTTTTAAGGAATTAGATAAGAAGTACAGCAAAGGTGAATTGCATTTTAAGCCCAAGCTACCGAAATATCGTAAGGGTGCAGGGTATTCACTTGTGACCTACCCAAAGCAAGCATTAAAACTTGTTGGTGATCATATAAAAATACCGCTGGGTAATACTGTTAAATGTTGGTTTAAACTTGATAGTTTCTTGCTGCCAATGCCTTCAAACCTAAAGTTTACAGATATTAACGAATTAAGAATACTACCAAGAAACCGATGCTTTTATGCCGAATTTGTCTATGAGCAAAATTCATCACCAAAAATTAATTTTAATCCTCAGTATGCTCTAGCAATTGACCCTGGCATTAACAACTGGTTAAGCTGTGTTTCTAATGTTGGAACTAGTTTTATTGTTGATGGACGCAAAATTAAATCTCTTAACCAATTGTACAACAAGCGTGTTGCGTTCTTAAAAGAAGGTAAACCACAAGGATACTGGGATGAACAACTAGCCCACATCACAGAAAAGCGTAACCGACAAGTGAGAGATGCTGTAAATAAAGCAGCTAGATTAGTTGTTGACTACTGCATTAAATACAAAATTGGTACAGTTGTTTTTGGGTGGAATCAAGGACAGAGACAAGAAGCAAAGTTGGGTAAAACAACTCAATCTTTTGTACAAATACCAACAGCTAAATTGAAGGAACGAGTTAAACAACTGTGCGAATACTACAGCATCAAATTTGTTGAAACTGAAGAGTCCTACACCAGTAAAGCTAGTTTTTTAGATGGTGACTTTCTACCTATTTTCGGCGCAAAACCTGAAGGGTGGATACCAAGTGGAAAACGAGTAAAACGTGGAATCTACTGCACTGGTGCAGGTAAATTAATCAACGCTGATTTGAATGGTGCTGCGAATATTCTTCGCAAAGTAGAGACACAACTAGATTTAAATCTGGTCAAGGTCTGTAGGCGAGTTTTGACCCTCGCTACCAGATATCGCATCTGGGAAACCAAAACTAAAAAGCGGAGGGAAGCGGCTTTAGCCCTTCCCGTAGCAACAGTTTAGAATCCCCGTCCATTTATGGCGGGGAGAGGTCAAATAGTCAGAGACTGGGGATTAGTGGAAATTAATTTAGCCAAATCTTGCAAGAAAGCCGCAGCATGAGCACCGTAAATAATCCGGTGGTCACAGGTAATATTAACTTGCATCTGTTGACGCACAGCAAAGGAACCATCCCCTAAAGCTACCATTTGGGGACGGGATGCACCAATGGCTAAGATAGAACCTTGTCCGGGTGGTAAGATCGCATCAAAAGTGTCTACCCCAAACATCCCTAAGTTAGAGAGGGTAAATGTCCCACTGTTGTATTCTTCGGGTTGTAGTTGTTTAGCTCTCGCACGTTCTACTAAAGATTTCCAGGAGCGGGAAAGGGAATAAATATCTACCATGTCTGCATTTTGCAAAACTGGTGTGATTAATCCTCCATCATCCATAGCCACGGCTACAGAAATGTTAATACCAGAATGATAAACAATTCCTTGGTCTGAATAGCTGGCATTTAATAAGGGATGTTTTTGTAATGTTACCGCTACCGCTTTAGCCAGTAGGGCTGTCATGGTAACGCCCTTGGATTTAATTTGTTTGTAAAGTTGATCTAAGCCATCGGTGGTAATGGTGTAACCCACACGGAAAACTGGTACAGTCACACTGGCTACCATGTTCCTAACTACAGCATTTTGGAAGGTAGTTAAAGGTACTGTTTGACCAGGAACCATGGGCGCTGGGGCCGGGGACGGGGACGGGGACGGGGTGAAGGTAGGCGCTGGTGACGGGGTGAAGGTGGGCGCTGGGGTGGGTGTGGGCGCTGGTGGTTTAGCTTGATTGACAGATGATTGTACATCCTCGGCGACGATGCGACCGTAGGGACCGCTACCTTTCAGGGTGGTCAAATCAACCTTAAGTTCTTTAGCCAATTTACGGGCGCGGGGTGAAACTACGACTCTTCCTTCGCGGTGGTTAGAGCCATTTTGAGTAGCTAGGGCAGAAGATATACCAACAGGGGCTGTAGTCGCAACTGGTTCTGGTGTGGGGGTAGCGGTAACTGAGCCTGAGTTAGCCAAGGTTTTGGCGGTGGCGATTTCGGCTTCTGTTTCTGCTATGTAGGCGATCGCAGATCCTACTGGTGCGCTTTCACCAGCTGGTACGATGATGTGGGCTAGGTATCCTTCATAGAATGTTTCCACATCCATATCTGCCTTATCTGACTCGACCACCACCACGGTTTCCCCTTTTTCCACCTTATCCCCCGGCGATTTCACCCAGGAAACGATTTTACCTTCAGTCATGGTGGAACTCAGGGCTGGCATGAATACTTCGTGAATGCTCATATGGTGGTATCAGAATCGATGGTTTATGGACTTTAGCAGCTTTTGCCAGATTAAATTGTATCTTGGCTGGTTGAGTTTTCCCGTGGAAATTTTTTCTTTTCCCTGGTAAGAGATAGGTGGGCTAGTTTCCTCATTGTGGTACTTATTTACCAATTCATCCAGGAACCTGATGATCAGATTAGAGTCTATGGTATATAACAACTATAAATTTTTGCCAATGTTTCAATCATCAGCCCAAGTCTTCTATAAGTGAATACTTTGATGATAAATGTAATAGTTTTACATTCTCACTTACTCTGACCTCTGAAATGTAAGTGGTTAAGTTCAATTTCTTGTTTACTTTTATGTTGTTTAACAAGTGGAATGTTGTTTTAGTTTTGTTAGTAAATATCTTGGCTACTGCTTGCGCCGGGATGGATATGACCGAGGAACCACAATCGCCAACATTGGGAGACAATAGACCCGTTATACAACAGGAAGTTGCCAATGTGCAACATACTGAGGATGTCCCATTATATCCAGGGCGTTATCAATATCAAAGCATACCACTAGAAAATGTGAATGCCATTCTTCAAGGTAGTGATCCTGTGAGTTTAGCCTTAAATGTTTTAGAGGGTAAATCATTAGCTAGAGGTAAGCAGGAAGTAGCAGTCTTTTATCCCCAACCCAGACAAGCCTTAGTGGAAATCACGCACATAGATTCAAATAATTATACCATTAAGGCGATTAATTATCGAGTGGAAATGACCACCTTTGGGCGATCGCTGTTAAACAGCTCTCCCCCGATTTGGCAAGTTGTCTGGGCTGGGTCAAAAATAGAATGCACCCATGAAAGTAGCAATAAACAAAAGTTAGCTCAAAGTTGTGAATTTTGACCTGGGACTGTCAACCCCACCTAACATAAGATAAGTGGGGAATTAGTAGCACGACTGTTAAATGTCGCCGCGAATCTCTTGGATAACGCCATCGCGCAGCAGGATTTCTACCTGCATTTTACGAATCAAGTTATCACCCTGTTCAACACGGAAAAAGCCTTCCATTTGGAATTGATTCACTTCTTGCTCCAACTCCAGAAATTGTAATTGCTGGAGGTTTTGTAGCAGTTGATTTTTCTGCTCCAGGAGTTCAGTTTTCTTTTGATTGACTTGGCTGTGGATATTATCGATTTGTTGAAGGGTTTGGGGACTAGGGGGCTGTATAGCCTGCTTTTGAATGGACACAATGGCTCGTTGTCCTTCTAGATCAATCTGTTGCAGTTGCTGGTCACTTTGATTAATCTGTTGCTGTAGTTGCTGTTGTACTTCCTCCTTCCATAGGGGGGTAACAATGGCTTTGACATTGACAACGCGCTTGAGTAACAAATTGGGGTTGGAGACATCCATAAATCTTTCACGTTCACTCTATAAGTTAGCAGACAGAATACTCATCGGGTATACATCCGGTCAATAATCTCCTGATACCGTTCCGTGACTATGTGTCTGCGGATTTTCAGGGTTTGTGTCATCAAGCCATTTTCCAGAGAAAAAGGTTCGAGAATCAACCTGAAGGGGCCAATGCGGTCATCAGGACGATAACCAGGACGGTTTTGTACTTCCCGATTCAATTCTTGTCGAAACAAGTCCTGGATTATTTTACTCTCCAGATCAATAGATGTCCTCATCTGTTCCAGATTTTGAGTTTGTGCCCATTTTTCAAGGGCTTCGGTATTGGGGACAATTAAAGCGCCGATGCTGCGCTGATCTTGTCCCACCAGCATAATTTGATCAATGTAGGGCGATCGCAAACAAGCATCTTCAATAGGTTGTGGTTCGATATTTTCCCCATTGGTCAAAACAATCGTATCTTTAGCCCTCCCGGTGAGGACTAAATCATTATCTCGTGTCACCCAACCCAAGTCACCGCTATTAAACCATCCTTGACCATCAATAACTTTGGCTGTGGCTTCGGGGTTTTGGTAATAGCCCTGCATAACTTGGGGACCTTTCAAGAGTACCAAACCTTTTTTTCCAGGGGGTAACAAGTCTTTGCTTTCCGGGTCAACAATTTTGACTTCTGTACCAGCGATGGGCTGTCCAGATGAACCGCGGACATTATGCCAAGGACGGCGGGCGTTAGTCACAGGAGAGGTTTCTGTTAAACCGTAACCCTGCAAAATCTCCACGCCAATAATTTCAAAAAAGTTATCTATATGCTTGGGTAGCGCCCCACCGCCGCTAATTACTTGCTTGATGCGTCCCCCTGTGGCTTGGCGGACTTTGGCATAAACTAGGCGTTCTCCGAGGGTATGAAGGGGCAACAAAGCCAATGCTAGTATCTTAGAGGTGATTTTCTCTAAGCTTGAGGCATGAAGATGATTTAAACTTAGTCCTTGGGCAATGCGTTGTTTTTCGATATAGGTTTCACTGGCTGCTAGTAAAAACTTAATCAGGCGTTGCTTTTTGGCTGGTTGTTCCCGGAACTGTTTTTGCACTCCCTCATAAATCGATTCCCACAGACGGGGGACTGCAATCATGTAATGAGGTTTAAAGTCCTTCAAGTCCTGTTTGACAAAACGCAAGTTAGTATAAATTTGTGTACAACCTTGAGATAGTAAGAAATACTCCCCACTGCGCTCGTAACTGTGCCAAGAGGGGAGGATACTTAAGACGATGTCTCCCGGCTGTGGTTGTACTATTGTACCCAGGGTTTTGACTTGGTGTAACAAGTTGCTATGAGAGAGCATCACACCTTTGGGTTTACCGGTAGTCCCGGAGGTATAAATCAAAGTCGCTAGGGTATCTCCTGTGACCTGAACTGGTGTCAGGGGATGGTTAGCACCAATTTCTAATACCTGGGAGAATTTCCAGACTTTATCGCTGTCTTCTGGTGGTGTTTCCTCTGAGATTAAAATTATCAGTTCAATGGGTAGGTCATTCAGTCCGTCGCCAAGTTTATTGAGTGTGTTTAAGTCCTGCACTACTAGGGCGGTGCTACCACTGTTGGCAATAATAAATAGTAGTTCTGAGCGTTCGGCTTGGGAACTACGAACCGCATTCACTGCGCCAGCGGTCATTATCCCTTGATCGGCAATAAACCACCGCGGACTATTATCGGCTATTAAGGAAATGCGATCGCCTACTTTGACTCCTAATTTTTGTAACCCCGCTGCAAATTTTTGAATTTGCTCCCCTAACTGGCTATAGGTAATTACCACTTCTGGTGTATTGTGGGGATTGTGCAGAGCCACAATATCACTAAATTGTTTGGCTGCTAATGACCAAATTTCTGGTAGTGAAACCACATGACTGTAATCGACTAAACGCTGTAATTCTTGGCTTTCTCGCTTCGTAATCTTTGATAAATAAGCTGGTGTATCTGTACTGTTATTCACAATTCATATCCTCTATTGTTTTAGTAAACGGTTGATTTATTGATTGTTCTGACCTGAGCCTATATTACTAAATAGCTTTACTCTTCAGTGATTGGCTGTAATGCATAGCCTACTGTCTGAGGTATTTCAGCATTTCAACGGTTGTATTGATAAAAATCTATGTTACAGTAAACATATATAAGCTAAAGACGATGGATAGACTGGATAATCTATTGCTTTAGTTATCTTGACTGCCAAAAGCCCAAAAACCTATTTTTTTTTGATGGGGGTGAGTACCCATAAATTTCATGGATGTTTTATTGCTAACTCTCCTCAATGCTGCTGCTTGTTTAGTATTACCTAAATTAGCATCGAAAATTCTAGGCACAAAAGATACTCAAACACTAGCCAAAGGGTCAACATCATCTCAAGCCAGAATTGAAATCACTAGTTTCCCCTACTGTACCAGTTACGTGTTAACGGGTAAAGAATTCTGCAAGTTTAGACCTCAATTCTGCGCCAAGTGTTCCCAATACTGATCTCCCCGACCAATCTCTGCATAAATCTTGCTCATTTTTTCACATGAAGATGTTGGTAGATAGCGATCGCGTAAGTGCTATCGAGGATCTGTGGAGGGGGGTAAGATATTATAAGGGTAGGTTTTTTACATTGTCGTCAGGGCAAGACTAGGAAGACAAGGAGGGAAAGTAGACAAGGAAGTTATGCCAATGGGTGAAAAAACACCCCTTTAAGAGCTATTAAAAGCAATTGATTGAGTATTGTCCGATTCACAATCATTTAATTTAGCTATAAATGATGCTTGATACCTTCTTTTTCTCCATGTCTCTGCAAAATTCGCACATACTCAACGAGAAGAACGACGTATTTGGTCAGTCAGAGAATATCTTTCTTCCGCCGGAAACTGTTTTGATAATTCAAAAATTGTCATCGCCGCATTAAACGCTTTTTGATATATCACTAAATCTTCATGGGTTTTTATTTTTCTTGGTTCTTCTTCCTTGTCCACTTTCCTTCCTTGTCTGCCAAGTCTTTCCCTATTATAAATCTCTATGTAAAAAACCTACCCTTGTAAGGGGGGGTAAGATCCCCGACTTCTTAGATAATTGGGATAATCTCAATATTTATCAGACTTATAAAAGAGGTAATAAAAAACAGATTATATAATAAATATTCAGCAGCTTTTAGGTGAAAATAATAGATAGTAAAAACAAATTTTTGAAGCGAGGATAATATATGAATTTCATGGATGGTCTATTGCTGACACTGCTAAATACTATCATCTGTATTACCCTCCCCGCCTTTGTCTGTGTAATCACTAATAAAGGACAAAACCAGAAAGTATCAAAGCGTGGAATGACATCGCCAAAGTCTAGCGGTAAAATTTCTCGTGCTATAGATGCAGCCTAAGATAAAATCAATAGAAGACAGATGCGCGATTTCTGGGAGAAATCGCCTATTTAAGTTAATTATACCACTGAAATCAACAAAACCCCAAGCATTACTGACGATTTTGTCTTCGCCATTTTTCCCTGACTAAGCGAATTTCATCAAAAGTATAGTTTTCTCCTAATTGTTGTTTAATCGGGGTGAGAGAAACATCACCCAAAATCTCTAAAACTTGCCAAATTTTTTGTTGATGTTCTAGGGGTACTAACTGATTTAAATCTACAGGCTGATTTTTAGCCATTAACTGAGAAAGGTGGGTAAAAATTGTCGAGGGGTTAAGATTGCGTTGGCGAGCAATTTCGGCTACACTCAAACCTTGTTGGTGTAGTCTTAATGTGGTTAACTCGGTATCATTAGGTAAGTTCTTAAGAGCTAGAGTACCGGGAGAATCATGTTTTGTGGCCGATATACCTTTTTCTCGACGGTAGGCGGTGATTTCTGCGAGGAATTTTTCACCATACTGGGCGAGTTTGTGACTACCTACCCCAGAAAGTTTACCAAATTCTGTTAAGGATTGGGGTTGTACCTGGGCCATTAACCGGAGGGTAGAATCTTGAAAGACAACATAGGGCGGTACAGACTGTTCATCAGCTAGTTGCTTGCGCAGCGATCGCAAGCGTTGTAATAATAATTCTGTTTGGGCTGTTTTGTCACCCTCTGAGACGGGGGAGATTTTTTGCGCCACAGGAACAGCAATCAAAACTTGGCGCTGTCGCTTCATCACCTCCCAACTCAAAGCATTCAGCTTTAAAACCGAGTAACCATCGTTGGTTTGTTGTAACAACCCTTGATGTAACAGAGAACGCCCTAAAATGCGCCATTCATCTACGGTTTTATCCTTCCCAATCCCGTAGGTAGAGAGTTTGTCGTGTTGATTTTGGGTAATTTTTTTACTTTTACTTCCCCGCAATACATCAATAATGTGTAGCATTCCAAATCTTTCTTGACAACGGGCCACACAAGATAAAAACTTCATGGCTGCAATTGTCCAGTCTTGTACAGGTTTGGGATAACGACAGTTATCACAGTTACCACAATTACCGGGAAAACGTTCGCCAAAATAACCTAGTTGAATTGTACGGCGACAGTCTGTACCTTCGGCATAGTCAATTACCTGACGTAGCTGTTGTTTGGCAATTAATTGTTCTTGAGGGTCAGTTTTTTGCTCAATACTCCATTCAATGGTTTTAAGATCACCAAAACTAAAGAACATGGTACAACGTGAGGGTTCACCATCTCTACCCGCTCGCCCAGATTCTTGATAATAACTTTCTAAATTACGTGGTAAATCAGAGTGAATGACTAACCGGACATCAGGTTTATTAATTCCCATCCCAAAGGCGATAGTAGCAACGATGACACGCACATCATCGCGAATAAATCGAGTTTGATTCTTACTGCGTTCCTCATCATTTAAACCAGCATGATAGGGTAAAGCGGTAATTTGATCATGTTGCAGTTTAAATGTGAGTTCATCAACTTTTTTCCGGGTCAGACAATAAATAATCACTGAACCGTCAGTTTCCCGAATCATTTCTAAGATTTCGGCGTATACAGTTTTAGATTTAGGCCTAACTTCGTAATAAAGATTTTGTCGGTTAAAGCTAGCTAAGTGAATACTAGGTTGCTTTAACCCTAATTGTTGAATTATATCACTACGTACGCGGTCTGTGGCTGTAGCGGTGAGGGCGATGGTGGGAACATCTGGATAGCGGTGACGTAGGGATTTTAACTGGCGATATTCTGGGCGAAAGTCGTGTCCCCATTCGGATACACAATGAGCTTCGTCAATGGCGAAGGTAGAAATACCAATTTGGTGATGTACTAAGTCTAAAAATGGCAGAAATCTTGAGCTTAATAAACGTTCTGGGGCTACGTAGAGTAGTTTAACTTTGCCGTTACGGATGGCTTCCTCACGCGATCGCACTTTGTAGGGATTGAGGCTACTATTAAGGAATGTAGCAGAAATATTATTATTTCTCAGTGCTTCTACTTGGTCTTGCATGAGAGCGATTAACGGCGAAACCACTACCGTTAAGCCTTTTTTCATCAAGGCTGGTAACTGAAAGCACAATGATTTACCCCCACCTGTCGGCATTACCACTAATAAATCCTGATTTTGCAGCGCATCTTCAATAATTTGTCGTTGTCCGGGGCGAAAATTATCGTAACCAAAGTGGTATTTTAACGCCTGTTCGAGGAGGGGGTACTGAAGCATAACGATGGATTTACGTGCTAACACTTGAAAATTTTAACTTAAATCCCCGGTAAGCAAAAAGTTAGAGAAGTGAAGCCTTAGCTTCACCTCTGTGGGTTTTAGCTAAATTCTGCCGATGTTATGCAGTCCTAAAATTATACCTACTCCCAAAAGATGACCAAAGGCTGTAGTTGCTAGTACTGCGGGTAAACCAAAACCGCCGAATAAATTTGGTGCGGGGAGAGATGGCCCAACGCTGGGGTACTTGATGGTAAGTTTACCCAAGGCAACGGCGATAATGTTGGCTACAATCATAATACCTGCAACGGTGGGACTCCATTCTAGGGGTGTAGTTACAGCAGCGATGATAGTGGAAGGTAACACCGGATTTAGCTCCTAAAATTCTAATGGCTAGAAATATAATTGAAATATTTCCCTGGGAATTTCAACAAAAAAACGGCTTTTGCATCAATACTTAACAGTTATTCTTAATCCTTAATCTTAGAGGTTGTTTGATAAGTTTTCAACAGGTAATTTTTATTTTAGGGAACAGGGAACAGGGAACAGGGAACAGGGAACACAGGGAACAGGGAACACAGGGAACAGGGGAACAGGGGAACACACAAAAAACAATAAAATCCAGTCCCCTCCCCTGACAAGGACAAGACAAGGTGGACAAGGTGGACTAGGTGACAAGGGAGAAAAACAGTACAAAGTCTGTATTCTTAGTAAG
>NZ_JAQMUH010000024.1:0-48178 GCF_028331025.1 Anabaenopsis arnoldii
CACTATTCCCTATCCCCTATCCCCTATTCCCTATTCCCTACTCACTATTCCCTACTCACTATTCCCTGTTCCCTGTTCCCTGTTCCCTGTTCCCTTAAAACCATAATGATGATGTCCTAACCAATATGTCCGTTGCTATAAAACCCAATACTAATGTACTTTCATTTAGCGATCTGCTTGCAGATCGCCTGTGCCAGTTGCGTCAGTCCTATTAATAACTTATTTTTATATTAAAAACTTATATAAAAATAACTACATAAAATCGTTTTTTTGTTAAAATAAATAATAATATTTATCTGAGTTAATCTAAGTCAAACAAAAGGTAAAAAAGATTTTAGTAGCAAAAATTAGGTCAATTTAATAATTGATAAAAATAAATTATGCCGCGCATATTTGACAACATAGAATTACAATTATTGCCCATATTAAGAGATACACTTAAAGTCTCCTATAGAGCAGATTTTTGTGTGGGCTATTTTAATCTGAGAGGTTGGCGAAAAATAGATGATTTAATTGAACAATATATTGGTGGAGAACGCGCTTGTTGTCGGTTACTAATAGGAATGCAAGCTTTACCCAGTGATGAATTCCATGCTGCATTTACCCTTGGTACTGGTGAAGGAAAAATTGATAATAGTGCTATTGTTCGCTTCAAAAAACGCATGGCCTCTGAATTTCGCCAACAGTTAACTATTGGTGCGCCTACCAATGAAGATGAAACAGGGTTAAGGCGATTAAGTCACCAACTGAAAACAAAAAAATTAATTATTAAACTGTTTTTGCGCCACCCTCTCCACGCCAAACTATATCTTGTCCATCGCCAAGACCCGAACACACCCACAGTAGGATTTTTAGGTAGCAGTAACCTCACACTTCCTGGTTTGGCAAAGCAAGGAGAATTAAACGTTGACATTTTAGATCATGATGCTTGTAATAAACTCCAAAAATGGTTTGACGACCGTTGGAAAGATTACGGTTGTATAGATATCTCCCAAGAATTAGGGCAAATTATTGATGAAAGTTGGGCAAGATCAGAATTAATTCCTCCTTATCATATCTACCTCAAGATTGCTTATCATCTATCCCATGAAGCTATCGCCGGAATTTCCGAATTTCGCATTCCCCGTGAATTTAATAACTTGTTTGAATTCCAAAAAGCAGCAGTACAATTAGCAGCACGTCATGTTACCAGACGTGGGGGTGTACTGGTTGGGGATGTAGTTGGTTTAGGGAAAACCTTAGTAGGAACTGCCCTAGGGAAAATATTACAAGAAGATTGTTATTTAGAGACCCTGATTATTTGTCCTAAAAACTTAGTAGAAATGTGGCAAGAATATGTAGATAAATATCGGCTGTATGCTAAGGTAATGCCAATTAGTAAAGTCCAGAATCAATTACCAGAACTACGCCGATACCGCGTTGTATTAATTGATGAAAGTCATAATTTACGTAACCGGGAAGGAAAACGTTATCGAGCAATTGCCGAATATATCGCTGCTAATGAAAGTAAATGTATTCTCTTATCTGCTACTCCCTACAATAAAACTTATTTAGACCTTTCTTCCCAATTGCGGCTATTTGTCCCAGAAGACGAAAATTTGGGATTTAGACCAGAAGCTTTAATTAATGAACTAGGAGGCGGAACTAGAGGAGAATTAGAGTTTATTAAAAAGCATCAATGTTCTGTACGTTCCTTAGCAGCATTTGAAAAAAGCGAACATCCTGATGATTGGCGAGAATTGATGAAACGCTACATGGTACGTCGGACTCGTTCATTTATTAAAGAAAATTATGCCCATGTTGACGAAGCTGGACGTAAATATTTAAAATTTGCAGATGGCAGTCGTTCTTTTTTCCCAGACCGCATACCTCGTACCATTAAATTCACCTTAGAAAATGCCAATTCTGACCCATACTCTCAACTTTATTCGGCATCAATAGTCGAAGTAATTAATCAACTTAATCTACCCCGCTATGGACTGGGTAATTACATTAATTCCAAACATAAACAACCACCGACAGAATCAGAACAACGCCAACTAAATAGTTTATTTCGCGGTGGGAGAAGGTTGATGGGTTTTTCCCGTACCAACTTATTTAAACGCTTAGAAAGTAGCGGTATTGCTTTTGTTCAATCAATTGAACGCCATATTTTACGTAACTTTATTTATTTATATGCAATAGAACAGGGGTTAGATATTCCTATTGGTACTCAGGATGCTGAACTATTAGATACTAGGAATAACGATGAAGATACAGATTCAGTTGCAGCAACTTTATTTGATACCGAAACAGAAGAAGATGATTCTAGTAACGATATTCCACAAGAAGAACAGGAAAATACAACTGTCACAGAAAAGAGTTTTTCTCAAAAAGCAGAATCAATTTACCAAGAATATACATCCAAATATAAAAAGCGATTTAAGTGGCTACGTTCTACATTATTTGACGTTAAAAGATTGAAACGAGATTTATTAGCAGATGCCAAATCTTTAATAAAAATATTACAGGAACTTGGACAATGGCAACTTCAGACAGATACAAAACTTGCAGCCCTAGTTAACCTTTTAACCAAAACTCACCCTCATGAAAAAGTTCTAATCTTCACACAATTTGCAGATACAGTTCATTATCTAACTGAGAATTTGCCAACTTGGAATATTACTAATGTGGCTGGAGTAACAGGACAATCTAAACATCCAACAGAAATTACCAGCAGATTTAGTCCTGTGAGTAATGGTAAACGAGAACAGATATCATCAAAACAAGAACTGCGCGTTTTAATTGCCACTGATATTCTCAGCGAAGGTCATAACTTACAAGATTGTGCAATTATTGTCAATTGGGATTTACCTTGGGCAATTATCCGTTTAATTCAAAGGGCTGGACGGGTAGACAGAATTGGACAAAATGCCGAAAAAATTCTCTGTTATTCCTTTTTACCAGCAGAGGGAGTAGAACGGATTATTAATTTACGGGGGAGACTTCGCCAAAGATTACAAGAAAATGCCGAAGTTGTAGGAACAGATGAAGCATTTTTTGAAGATGACGATACTCAAGTAATTCTTGATTTATATAATGAAAAATCGGGAATTTTAGATGGGGAAGAAGATGCAGAAGTAGATTTAACCTCAGAAGCATTTCAAATTTGGAAAAAAGCCACTGATAATAACCCAGCTTTGAAAAAGATAATTGAAGAAATGCCAAGTGTGGTTTATTCCACCCGCGCTCATACTCCCCAACCTGTGCAACCAGAAGGCGTACTACTGTACATGAAAACCACCGATGGTAATGATTCCTTAATTTATGTTGACAGGGAAGGTAACAGCGTTACTCAATCCCAATTGGGAGTGCTGAGGGCGGCGGCCTGTGCAGAATCTACACCAGCTATACCTAAAAATCAGCAGCACCATGAATTAGTGAAAAAGGGTGCGGAATTAATTGCCCAAGAAGAAAAAAATGCTGGTGGTCAGTTGGGAAGACCTTCTGGTGCAAGATTCCGTACCTATGAACGACTCAAAAGTTATGCACAGGAGATGAAAGGTACACTTTTTGTCACAGATGAACTGCTGAAAGCTATTGATGATATTTACCGTTATCCCTTGCGACAGTCAGCAATTGATACTCTCAATCGGCAACTACGAAGCGGTATCAGTAATCAGCAGTTGGCGGACTTAGTGGTAGCACTGCGAATGGACGAACGCTTGTGTATTGTCAGTGAAGAAGTAGAGAAGCGAGAACCCCAAATTATTTGTTCATTGGGATTGTTTCAAGCGTAACAGATGTAAATTAATCTTCACTTTTTTTAACGTGACATATATTACACCTATTGCGTATAATTAAAAACTAATGATGCTAGTCACCATCAAAGTATTTGGGGACTATGGCTGGTTCATGCAGTTTCTTTATCTTAAATAATATGTCCATTGACTTCACCTCAAGCCGCGAACTGCTGCAAAATTTTAATTTTCAGGACTTATTCATCCAACAACTAGGGTGGGAGTCTCCAGGACGAGAAAAACCTGTGGTGATGGAAGTTGATGGCGAAAATTACACCCGTAGTAAAATAGCAGAATTAGCGGGGGCAGTTGTATTTGAAATTACCTCTGATTCTGGTCAAATACCTAATAGTCAGACCCTTGAGGCAATTTATAGAGAAATCGCTGAATTACATTTAGAAAATTTGTTAATTTTTATTGATAGTGAGCGCACTCAATCATTATGGTATTGGGTGAAGAGAGAAGGAAATAAAATTTATCCCCGCAACCATGTTTATACTAAAAGTCAAGCCGGTGATTTACTCTTAGGTAAAATTAGTGCTTTGCGAGTTCCCATTGAGGAATTAGAAAATATTACAGTTATTGATATTGCAGAACGGTTACAAAGAGGTTTCGATGTTGAACGAGTAACCAAGAAATTTTTCAATGAATTTCAACAACAACATACTACTTTTTTAAGTTTAATTAAGGGGATTGATAATGAAGCAGATAGGCGTTGGTATACCTCGGTTTTACTGAACCGCTTAATGCTTGTCTATTTTCTCCAACGCAAGGGATTTATTAAGGGGTTTGCAGATGATGTTGATAATACTCTCTATTTGCAAAATCAATTACAAAAAAGTCAAGCAAGAGGTGAAAATTTATTTTTTCAAGAATTTTTAAACGCTTTGTTCTTTGAAGGGTTTGCGAAACCTGAAGAACAACGTCTTGAACCCGCTAAAGCATTAATTGGTGATGTTAAATATTTGAATGGTGGATTATTTTTAAAGCATAAAATTGAGCAAGAATACAATAATATTTCTATCCCGGATTCGGCTTTTGAAAATGTATTGAATTTATTTGCTAAATTCTCTTGGAATTTGGATGATACACTAGGAGGTAATGATAATGAAATTAATCCCTATGTATTAGGTTATATTTTTGAAAAGTATATTAACCAAAAAGCTTTCGGTGCTTACTATACCCGTCCGGAAATTACCTCTTATTTATGCGACAGAACCATCAATAAACTCATTCTCGACCAGGTAAACCAATTAGCAGCACCCCGCAAGTTTGACAGTATTAATGATTTAATTACCAAACTAGATAGTAATTTATGTCAACGGTTACTTTATGATATTTTACCAAATCTTTCTTTATTAGATCCGGCTTGTGGTTCTGGTGCATTTTTGATTGCGGCACTGCAAACACTGATTTACATTTATTCTAGTGTAATTGCCATGATTGAAATTAGAATTAAAGATCCGAGTCTTAAACAGCGTCTAGATAAAGACAGAGCCGCACATATTTCTCTACAATATTATATTAAAAAGCAAATTATCACTAATAATCTTTACGGCGTTGACATCATGCCGGAAGCGGTAGAAATTGCCAAACTGCGGTTATTTTTAGAATTGGTTGCTTCTGCTCATACTGTGGATGAATTAGAACCATTACCTAATATTGATTTTAATATTATGGCAGGTAATTCTTTAATTGGTTTGATGCAGATAAATGAAGCAGATTATGATTCTTCTCGTCGGGGACAGTTGGATTTATTCAGTAAGACTTACAGTCAGTTATTAGAAGAAAAAAATCGCCTGATTTCTGCTTATCGTCATGCTAGTAGTTATAGTGAAGATTTACAAGCATTACGTCAAGATATTGATGCTAAAAAAGCAGAAGCACAAAATAATTTGAATGATATTTTGTTGCAAGAGTTTAAAAAATTAAGAATTAAATACGAGGAAGTACAATTAAATGGTAAATCACAAAAACGGGATTTAACACTGGCTGATATTGAAGCTTTTCAACCTTTTCATTGGGGTTACGAGTTTGATGAAATTTTACAAAAGAATAAAAAAGGTTTCGATGCAATTATCACAAACCCACCTTGGGAAATATTTAAGCCTAATGCTAGAGAGTTTTTCCTTCAGCATAATGAATTAGTGAGAAAAACCAAAATGAATATTAAAGAGTTTGAGAAAGAACAAAAGAAACTTTTACAAACTCCTAAAATTGCTGAAGCTTGGTTACAATATCAGAGTGAATTTCCCCATGTCAGTGCTTACTATCGTTCAGCAGAACAGTATAAAAATCAGATTTCTGTTGTCAATGGTAAAAAGTCTGGTACAGATATTAACTTATATAAATTATTTGTAGAACAATGTTTTAACCTATTACGCAAAGGTGGGGAGTGTGGGATTATTATTCCCTCTGGTATTTACACAGATTTGGGTACTAAGCAACTCAGGGAAATGTTATTTACCCAAACTAAGATTGATGCAGTATTTGGACTGTCTAATGAAAGATTTATTTTTGAAGGTGTAGACCATCGCTTTAAATTCTGCTTATTAACTTTTGAAAAAGGAGGAGTGACAAATTCATTTAGGTCTGCATTTCGTATCGACCCACGAGAAGCTGTGCGAGTTAATGAAATTGAGCTATTTTTACAAAATCATGATGAACATATTCAAATTTCAGTGCCTTTAATTCGTAGATTATCACCTGATTCTCTTTCTGTGATGGAGTTTAAGAAAGAGGTAGATATTAATATTGCTGAAAAAATGCTCAAGTTTCCCTTACTTGGTGAAAAGATAAACGGTAAGTGGAATTTGCGGTTAACTCGTGAATTTGATATGACAAATGATAGCAAGTTATTTCAGCAGCAACCAGGGAAGGGGAAATTACCACTTTACGAAGGGAAAATGATTCATCAGTTTACTCACCTTTATGCTCAACCCAGGTATTGGGTAGATGAACAGAAAGGGAGGAAAGCGTTATTAGGCAAGAATGGGATTGATGAGGGTCAAGATTTAGATTATCAAACATATAGACTTGGTTTTCGTTCAGTAGCATCTAGTACAAATGAGCGTTCATTAATTTCAAGTATTGTACCTCAATCTGTATTTTGTGGTAACTCATTATTGGTGTCACAAATATATTCAGAAGATTATCAAGTTGCTATAAATAACCAAGAAATGTTATTTGGAATAACAATATTTAATAGTTTTGTGATTGATTATTGTTTACGCCAAAAAGTAACTACTAACCTGAATATGTTTTTTGTTTACCAACTACCAGTACCACGCTTAACAGAAGGAGACAAATACTTTAACGACATAGTAGAACGTACAGCCAAACTTATTTGTACCACACCAGAATTTGACGAACTCGCCCAAGAAGTAGGACTAGAATCTCATAAAAATGGCGTAACCAACGAAACAGAACGCGCCCAAATGCGTGCAGAACTAGATGGAATCATAGCCCATCTTTACGGTTTAACAGAAGCAGAATTTAGTTATATTCTCACCACATTCCCCATTGTTCCCGAACCAGTCAAACAAGCAGCATTAGCAGCTTATCGCACCTTTGCACCCCTGACTGGAGATGCAGAAATTATCGAATTAATTCAACAGGGAGAAGGGGCAAAAATCGAGTTCAAATCAACAGCCCGTTGGAATTTACGCGATAATAAACAAGATAAAGCAATGGAACATGAAATCGTTAAAACTGTTGCGGCATTTTTAAATGCAGATGGAGGTACATTATTAATTGGAGTAAATGACGACGGCGAACCCTTGGGCTTAACAAATGATTATCAAACATTGAGAAAACAAAATAACGACGGCTATATGCTGTTTTTAAATAATGATTTACTGTTAAGAGAAATAGGTAAAGATAGTGGTACACTCTTCCAAATTACCTTTCATCAAGTAAGTGGACAGGATGTATGTCGAGTAATTGTTAAACCTTCACCCAAACCTGTATATGTAAAAGTTAAAGATAATAGCGGTAGAGAAGAAGAGGTATTTTACCTTCGCAGTAATAACTCCAGCGTTAAACTTTCAACCAAAGAAGCTGTAGAATATAGTAAAAATCGGTTTGTCATCTAGTATGAAATTTACAGGGATAATGGCTACAACGTACCCTAGGCGATCGCGCCAGCGCTGCGGCACCGATCAGCTTATCCCCATACCTGAAGTCAGGGATCTTACGCCCCCCACAGATCCCCGACTTCTAGTTAAGTTATCCTAGATTATCTCTAATGATGTGAGAAGTCGGGGATCTTACTCTCCCCACAGATCCCCGACTTCTAGTTAAGTTATCCTAGATTATCTCTAATTATGTGAGAAGCAGTGTCGGGGTTGATTGCGCGATCGCTGCTGCACTGAGCAGATCCCATTGTCATCTAGTATCGAATTTACAGCGATAATGGCTACAACTTACCCTAGGCGATAGCGAAGCGCTGCTGCAAGCAGATCGCCTAAGGCAGTCTGGCTTCATAATAGAAGAATAAAATACAAGTCAGAATTAACAGTAAGGTGAATATGCGATTACTACACACAATGCTCAGAGTAGGTAACCTAGAAGAATCTTTGAAATTTTACTGCGAACTCCTGGGGATGAAATTGTTACGCCAAAAAGACTACCCCGGTGGGGAATTTACCTTGGCGTTTATCGGCTACGGCGATGAAAGCCAAAACACCGTGATAGAATTAACTTATAATTGGGGAGTAGAAAAGTACGACTTAGGTAACGCCTATGGTCACATCGCCTTGGGTGTAGATGATATTTATACCACTTGTGAGGCAATTAAAGAACAGGGTGGTAAGGTAACCCGGGAACCAGGACCGATGAAACACGGTTCTACAGTCATTGCTTTTGTAGAAGACCCAGATGGATATAAAATTGAACTAATTCAGATGGGAAGGGTCAGCACCTAGATAAGATAGTCTGTCAGGGATGGGCGGCTTTGGGTCTGACACTCATCGGCTACAATTGCTCAGGAAATTCCCCTCAATCTTCACCCCATGACAAGAGTTTTCTCCTAACTGTATGGGGTGCGGTGACTGGCAAAATCATGAAAATAATTGAGGATGACTAAACAAGATTTTCATCCTAGGCTAATTACAGAGGAGACGGCGAGAGCGTCAGAAACCTGCGCCCGACCGTCACCCAAAACTCATAGATTAAAACTTTTCTGAACCTACCCAATCTCAAATCCTTAAAGATGCAGCCTACAGATCCCAATAAATTTACTGATACAGCCTGGGAAGCGATTGTCAAATCTCAGGATATAGTGCGTGGATATCAACAACAACAATTAGAAGTAGAACATTTAATTATAGCCCTTTTACAAGAACCTACCAGTTTAGCTGTGCGGATATTCACCCGCGCTGAGGTTGATCCCCTGCGGTTACAACAGCAGTTAGAAGCTTTTACCAAGCGTCAACCCAAAGTTGGGAAAAATGATCAGCTTTATCTGGGGCGCTCTTTAGATATCTTACTAGATAAGGCAGAAGCAACCAGGCTAAGAATGGAGGATGGTTATATCTCAGTAGAACACATCATTTTGGCTTTTGCCGATGATGAACGGATTGGAAAACGGATTCTCAAAAGTTTTGACACAGATAGCGCTAAGTTAGGAACTCACATTAAAAGTGTTCGCGGTACCCAAAAGGTAACAGACCAAAACCCAGAATCTCGCTATGAAGCACTACAAAAATTTGGCAGAGATTTAACAGAACAAGCAAAAGCAGGAAAATTAGACCCGGTAATTGGGAGAGATGACGAAATTCGCCGGGTAATTCAGGTATTATCTCGCCGCAGTAAGAATAACCCCGTGCTGATTGGGGAACCAGGGGTGGGGAAAACTGCGATCGCCGAAGCTCTAGCACAGCGTATGGTTAATGGCGATGTCCCGGAATCTCTAAAAAATCGTCAATTGATTTCCTTAGATATTGGTAGTTTAATCGCCGGGGCGAAATTGCGGGGGGAATTTGAAGAACGCCTGAAAACAGTTCTCAAGGAAGTCACCGAGTCTAACGGTCAAATTGTCCTATTTATCGATGAACTACACACCGTTGTCGGTACTGGTTCCAATCAACAAGGAGCTATGGACGCGGGTAACTTACTCAAACCCATGTTAGCTCGGGGAGAATTACGCTGTATTGGAGCGACCACCTTAGATGAATACAGGAAATTTATTGAAAAAGACGCAGCTCTAGAACGCCGTTTTCAGCAGGTTGTCGTCGGTCAACCCAGTGTAGAAAATACCATTTCTATTCTCCGGGGGTTAAAGGAACGGTACGAAGTTCACCACAATGTCAAAATTTCTGACTCAGCTTTAGTCGCTGCTGCTACTTTGTCCGCCCGTTATATTGCTGACCGCTTTTTACCAGATAAGGCCATAGACTTGGTAGATGAAGCCGCGGCTCAGTTGAAAATGGAAATTACCTCTAAACCAGCGGAATTAGAAGCTATTGACCGCCGCTTGATGCAGTTGGAAATGGAAAAGCTATCTTTGGCGGGGGAAGAACGGGAAACCGCCCCAGCTAGGGAGCGCTTTGAGCGCATTGAACAAGAAATTGCCAGTTTGACGGTGAAACAGCAACAGTTTAATGAACAATGGCAAGGGGAAAAACAATTATTAGAGGCTATTAGTAGCTTAAAAAAAGAAGAGGACGCTTTGCGGGTGCAAATTGAACAGGCAGAAAGAGCCTATGATTTGAATAAAGCAGCCCAGTTAAAGTATGGTAAACTCGAAGGGGTGCAACGCGATCGCGAAGCTAAAGAAGCCCAACTATTAAAAATTCAAAGCCAAGGCTCTACATTATTGCGCGAACAAGTCACCGAAGCCGACATCGCCGAAATTGTCGCTAAGTGGACTGGTATACCGGTAAATCGCCTCTTAGCCTCGGAACGCCAAAAACTCCTAAAACTTGAACAACATTTACATCAACGGGTAATTGGACAGCAGGAAGCAGTCACCGCCGTATCCGCAGCCATTCGTCGCGCCCGTGCGGGAATGAAAGACCCCGGCCGTCCCATTGGTTCATTCCTGTTTATGGGACCCACAGGGGTAGGTAAAACTGAACTAGCGAGGGCTTTAGCGCAGTTTCTCTTTGATTCCGATGATGCTTTAGTCCGTTTGGATATGTCCGAGTATATGGAAAAACACTCCGTATCTCGCCTGGTAGGTGCGCCTCCAGGATATGTCGGTTATGAGGAAGGGGGTCAACTTTCCGAAGCTGTGCGCCGTCACCCCTATTCCGTGGTGCTACTAGATGAAGTCGAAAAAGCCCACACCGATGTATTTAATATATTGCTGCAAGTTTTAGATGATGGGAGAATTACTGACTCTCAGGGTAGAGTCGTAGATTTCCGAAATACCGTCATAGTCATGACTAGTAACATCGGTAGCGAATATATTTTAGATGTGTCTGGGGATGAGAGTAAGTATGAAATGATGCAAAAACGGGTCACAGATGCACTGCGATCGCACTTCCGCCCAGAATTTCTCAACCGGGTAGATGATATCATCCTCTTCCACCCCCTGAGCCGTGCAGAAATGCGCGACATCATCCGCATCCAACTAAAACGGGTAGAAAACCTCTTACAAGAGCAGAAAATCTCCTTTGACATATCCGCAGCCGCCTGTGATTATTTAGTAGAAGTAGGCTATGACCCAATTTACGGCGCACGTCCTTTAAAAAGAGCAATTCAGCGAGAAGTAGAAAACCCCCTAGCTACCAAATTACTAGAAAATACCTTCATCCCTGGAGACACTATTTACATCGATAAACAAGACCAGGGTTTAAGCTTTAGTAAAACAGTCCCCCTCAAAGTGACCATTTCACCCTCCACCCTCACAGTATTAGAGTCAAAAAGCCAGTAAAAAGCTCTGTTCTCCCCTAGGGTAGACCTAACTATCTCAGCCAAGATACGGAAATCCGAATCATACCATGGGGGGGAAACAATGCCCAAATTACGGTGCAATAGCCGGGACTATACCTTTAAAATTCTATAGGTAGGAATCTCTAAATCCTACTGACAGCTAAAATCAGATATTAACATCAAATTTACCAGTCATGCTCGAACAAGGCACCATCAGTATTCATACTGAAAATATTTTTCCCATTATCAAAAAGTCCCTGTACTCAGACCATCAAATCTTCTTCCGGGAATTAGTATCTAACGCCGTTGACGCCATCCAAAAGCTGAATATGGTATCCCGTGCTGGGGAATTTAGCGGCGATATCGGTGAACCAGAAATTCAAATTACCATTGATAAAGGTAAAAAAACCCTAGCCATCAGCGATAATGGCATTGGTATGACCGCCGAAGAAGTGAAGAAATATATCAATCAGGTGGCTTTCTCCAGTGCTGAAGAATTTATTCACAAGTATGAAGGTAAATCAGACCAACCGATAATTGGTCACTTCGGTTTGGGTTTTTACTCCTCCTTTATGGTGGCGCAAAAAGTAGAAATTGATACACTGTCCTATAAAGAAGGAGCCCAAGCTGTTCACTGGACCTGTGACGGTTCCCCAGCTTTTACTTTAGATGAGTCCACCCGCAGCACACGCGGTACTACTATTACTCTCACCCTCCAAGGAGAGGAAGAAGAATTTTTAGAAGCAGCACGAATTAGGAATCTTGTCAAGACTTATTGCGACTTCATGCCAGTACCGATTAAACTGGAAGGTGAAGTTTTGAATAGGCAAAAGGCACCTTGGCGGGAGTCTGCTCATAACCTCACTCAGGAAGATTATTTAGAATTTTATCGCTACTTGTACCCCTTTCAGGAAGAACCACTGTTATGGGTGCATTTGAATACTGATTACCCCTTTATTATTAACGGGATTTTGTATTTCCCTAAAATGCGCCCCGATGTGGATGTGACTAAAGGACAAATTAAGCTGTTCTGTAATCAAGTTTTTGTCAGCGATAACTGTGAAGAAATTATACCCCAGTTTCTTATGCCCATGCGGGGTGTAATTGATAGTACAGATATTCCTTTGAATGTCTCCCGCAGTGCATTACAAGGCGATCGCACAGTGCGCAAAATCGGCGACTATATAGCCAAGAAAGTAGGCGATCGCCTCAAAGAATTATACCGCGACAACCGCGACCAATACATCAACGCTTGGAAAGACCTCGGCACCTTTGTAAAATTCGGTGTTCTCAACGACGAGAAATTTAAAAAACAAATCGAAGACATCATCATCTTCCGCACCACAGCCAAACTGGAAGAAAAAGCCGAAACCCCCACATCAGAAGGGGATGCGTGGGAAACTACCACCTCAAACTCATCTGCTCTACCATACACAACCCTGAAAGAATACCTGGAACGTAACGAAGAACGCCATAAAAACCGCGTATTCTACAGCACCGATGAAACCAGTCAATCCGCATATATAGAACTTCACAAAAACCAAGGGTTAGAAGTCCTATTTATGGACTCATTCATCGACACCCACTTTATTAACTTCCTAGAACGGGAATACTCCGATGTGAAATTTACCCGGGTAGACTCCGACCTAGATAATACCCTGCTAGACCAAGACAAAACCGGGGAAATAGTTGACCCCAAAACCAACAAAACCAAGAGCGAGACCATTAAAGAACTCTTTGAAAAATCCCTCAACAAACCCAAGGTTAACATCCGCACCGAAGCCTTAAAATCAGAAGACCCCCAAGGAACACCACCCGCAATGGTACTCTTACCAGAAATTCTGCGTCGTATGCGGGAAATGAGCGCCATGATGCAACAACAAAATGTAGAATTCCCCGAAGACCATATTTTATTGGTGAATACCGCTCATCCTCTGATTCAAAACCTAGCAAATCTCAACCAAGGTAGTATTATTCAGGGAGATGGTCAATCATCTACAGAGCCATTAGTTACCATGATTTGTCAACACGTCTATGATTTAGCCCTCATGACTCAAAAAGGATTTGACCCCCAAGGAATGAAATCCTTTGTTGAACGCTCTAATGAAGTGCTGACTAAGCTGACAGAACAAGCCAGCAAATAGAAACACACGCCCTTTTGGGGACTACAATAGAAAGGTTGTATTCAAATAAAAACTTGGAGATAGTTGCTATGTCTCGTCGCTGCGAATTAACTGGTAAAAAAGCTAACAATGCCTTTGACATTTCTCACTCTCACCGCCGTACCAAACGCCTACAACACGCAAATCTACAAAATAAGCGTGTTTGGTGGGCCGGTGGTAATCGCTGGGTAAAAATGAAGCTCTCCACCAAAGCCATCAAAACCCTAGAAACCAAAGGCTTAGAAGCCATGGCTAAAGAAGCCGGAATTAATCTTAATCATTACTAAGCTGTGAAAAAAGGTATCAAGTACAAGATTTAATTTTTACTATTTACCTGAGAGAGAATACTTATACCCCCCAAGTGGGGGTTTTTTCAATTTGGGACAATCCCTAAATTATCAAGCTAATCAACGAATAATTACTTAATATAGAATGTGCTAAAATTTTTAGATATTCAGCAACAGCACTTAATTATTTTTACTCGCTACCCAGAACCAGGTAAGACCAAAACCCGACTTATACCTGCTTTGGGTGCTGTGGGTGCTGCCAATTTACAACGGCAGATGACAGAACATACAATACTTCAGGTGCAAGCACTACAAAAAACTACTCCTATATCCTGGGAAGTACGTTTCACCGGTGGTAACTTGCAACTGATGGCAGATTGGCTAGGATATGATTTACTCTACCATACCCAAGGAGAAGGAGATCTAGGCTCCCGCATGGGGCGATCGCTAACTGAGTCCTGGCAATCTGGCGCTCAAAAAGTAATTATTATTGGTGTAGATTGTCCCGGAATCAATGCTCACATTCTCACCCAAGCTTTTGAGCAGCTACACACCCATGACCTGGTATTGGGTCCGGCCATTGACGGCGGTTATTACTTGATTGGCTTGTGTCGTCCCTTCCCAGAATTATTGTTTAATATCCATTGGGGAACTTCTCAAGTCTTACAACAAACAATGAATATTGCTGAAAACCTGAAAATATCTGTTTCTTTCCTACCTCCTTTAGGTGATGTGGATCTTCCAGAGGATTTAGCGATTTGGCAACAATATTCAGGTAACTTTAAATAGGAAAATTACTTTCATACACGAAAAATAATTATGACTAATCGTCTTGCTGCGGGTAATGCTGCTTTGACACTCAAGGTAGTGGGGATAATTTTACTTTTGTCCTTCTTCCTAGAGTTTTTAATTGTGATTTTACCCTTCCAACCCACCGATCCGGGATGGCAAATCAATTTAGCTACCTCATTAGTTGACAGAGGTATTGTACCTTTAGTGGGTATAGGAATGCTATTCGCCGGTTATTGGGCTGATACTGTTCATCATAGCGATGGCCCCAAACCTATAGATATCAGATTTCCTATCTTGATACTCTCCAGTATTTTAGGGTTAATTTTCCTCTTAATTTTCCCCTTACACTTGAATAATGTCCGACAAGCGAGCGCCAACAGTCTCGGCCAAATCCGCCAAGAAGCTCAACAAGCAGAAAATGAAGTTAACAATCGGTTATCCCAATTCCAAGCCCAAATCAACAATGAGCAAGGAAAAGCTCAATTAGAACAACTGCGCAACCAAGTGAGAAGTCAGTTTACCGAGCTGCTCAAAAATGACCAAACATACCAACAAGCACTCAATAACCCTCAACTTCCCGCACAACAGAAAGAATTACTCAAGAAATTTAAAGCCAATCCCTCAGAACTCGAGACTTTTATCGCCCAGCAAACAGACCCCCAAGCACAAGCAAATCAAAGATTAACCGAAATTCGCCAACGTCGCGAAGAAGCTGAAAAACAAGCCAGAGGAAACGCTTGGAAGTCTGGACTGCGAATTGGTGTGAGTAGTTTGCTCTTATCCCTGGGATATATCATTATTGGCTGGACAGGTTTAAGAAGGATGAAACATATCTCGGTCACTAGTGAAGATAAATATTATTAACTTAATTTTCACAAAAAAAACCCCCGCTCAGTGACAAATTATCATCCTTCTTTAGCTGTAATCTAAGACTTACAGAATTTTCAGCAGCTTTTCACTCAGCGCGATAGGATCAGTAGTATATTAGAGACTTGCAATAATGGTTTACAAGTCTCACACATCCCATCCCCCATGTTCTTCCTTAGTCAATCTCTATATGCACCCGACTAGAAAAATGCTGTTTCCTGAGCAGCAAGTGTATATTTTTACAGCATTATTCCAGATGCTAGCAATCTTTACCCTCTAGCTAAAGTATTAAATATTACAATTAACTCTTGAGAATTTGATAAGTGTGCTGGTATGAATAGCAATCACAAAAATTCTAGTAATCTCAAACAGGAGCATAGAGACTGGGGAATTAATCAGCTAAAACAAGACTTAAAAAATGACCTAATTGCCGGTTTATTAGTAGTTATTCCTTTAGCAACAACTATTTGGCTAACTATTACCATTGCTAATTGGGTAATCAACTTCCTGACGAAAATTCCTAAACAACTCAATCCCTTTGACGGACTCCAACCTATAGTAGTAAATATACTGAATTTAGCTGTGGGGCTGGCAGTCCCTTTACTAAGTATTCTTTTAATAGGGTTGATGGCTAGGAACATTGCTGGGCGTTGGTTATTGGATTTGGGAGAGCGCCTATTGCAGGCAATTCCCCTAGCAGGGCAGGTATACAAAACTCTCAAACAGCTGTTAGCAACCCTGGTCAAAGATTCCAGCGACAAGTTTCGCCGGGTAATTCTAATAGAGTATCCCCGAAAAGGAATATGGGCGATCGGCTTCGTTACCGGTAATATCAGTACCGATATTCAAGCTCATATGCCCCGTCCCATGTTGAGTGTGTTTATTCCCAGTACCCCCAATCCTACCACCGGCTGGTATGCCATAGTTCCAGAAGATGAGGTAGTAACTCTATCTATCCCCATAGAAGATGCTTTTAAAGTATTAGTCTCTGGAGGGATTATCGCTGAGAATAAGACTCTACCCCCCCTAGTTATACCTCAGGAGCGCAATATAGAAACACAACCCTGAAAACGGCAAAGTTTCCAGTCAATAGATAGTATGATTATTTGACTTTGCCACCATTGCGGCCATACTCACCTTTCTCATTAGTGCTTAAGCACATACTTCAATGCAAGAACGAAAACCCCAGCAAATTGCCCGTGAATTGGCACTTTTAAGTCTCAGCCAGTTGCCAATTAACCCCAAAAAATTAACAGAAGAGCATCTACCAAAATTAATACTAGCCACAGTCCGCACCCTGAGATCAGAAGTGCAAGATACTCTAGATAATGCTACTGGAGAACTACAACGCAGTAATGATCGCCTCTTAACTAGCCAAACTCGTGCTTCAGACATCGATACAGCCAGAAACCTCCTGAAAGAGGCGATTAACTACACCCAAACCGCTATCAATCAACTGGGAGCCGCAGTTGAGTTCCCAGAATTGATTCAATTAGCAAATCAAGATAAGGAAGTTGGCAAATATGCCATTAAACTGGTGAAAATAGTCAACGAACACCGAGTGATTATCGATGAACATATTTCCTCAGCTTTAGTAGATTGGCAAGTGACTCGCCTAGCCCAAATAGACCGAGATATTTTGCGGATCGCAGTGGCAGAAATGATGTTTTTCAATCTGCCTGACAGAGTAGCTATTAATGAAGCTGTAGAGCTAGCTAAACGCTACAGTGGAGATGAGGGTCATCGTTTTATTAATGGTGTTCTGCGCCGATTTACCGAACAAAAAGCACCTGTGTAGATTAAAGCGCAAATTTTCCCCCCCCCAAATATCCTCAAGACCCTTGAGGATATTTAGTTAAAATCATCAACTAATACTTATAGATGTAATGGCTTTTAATTGGTTCCAGCGTCAACATCAGGATTCTTCTGATACCCCAGCCGCCGAAAAACAAGAGGTAACTCCTCCAGTAACAGAACCCCAAGTAGACCCCACAGAAGATTTATTGGCCTTTGCCAAATCTGCTTATAAAAATATCCAGCAAAAACAACAAGCTTCACCAGTAACAACAGCACCAGAAGTCGCAGATGTGGAAGCACAAACAATAGAAACTGTGCTAGACACCGCCCCTGTAGTCAGTGAAGTCGCCCTTACAGCAGAGTTAGATGTGGAAACTGCCAATAATCTAGACTCAGGGAGTCTAGATGCAGCTACACCAGAACCCACAGCCCCCAGTAATTTATCCTTTTTAGAACGGGCGGCCGCAGAACGGCAAGCCAAGCAAGAAAGGCTGATAGCCGCGGCTATTGAAGTGGCTCAACCAGAGGTGGTAACCCCAGCTACCACCGCAGAAACTACCCCAGATCAAGAAGCATTAGCTTTTGATGAAGGTTTTCTCTGGTCAGCAGAAGTATTGGCCGCCCAAGGTAGGCGAGCAGAAGATATTTCTGTGGAGGAAATTACCTGGCTGAAAAAACTCCGGCAAGGTTTAGACAAAACCCGCCGCAATATTCTTAACCAACTTAAGGCAATTGTCGGCCAAGGACCACTCAATCAAGCGGCTGTGTCGGAAATAGAAGCCGCACTTCTCCAAGCTGATGTGGGTGTGGAGGCTACAGATTACATTGTCAATACCCTCCAGAAAAAACTGTTAGCAGAGGTAACGCCCCCAGAAGAGGCGATCGCCTACCTGAAACAAATTTTGCGCGATATGTTAGACGCGCCACTACAAAAAGCCCCAAGTTTCAGCTTCGCCCCAGAAAAGGAAACTTTGAATATTTGGTTGATTACCGGGGTGAATGGGGCAGGGAAAACCACTACTATCGGCAAAATCTCCCACCTAGCCCAAAAATCTGGTTATAAATGCTTGATTGGGGCCGCAGATACCTTTCGGGCCGCAGCAGTGGAACAGGTGAAGGTGTGGGGCCAGCGTAGCGGTGTGGAAGTCATTGCTAATCCGGGGAAAAATACAGACCCCGCCGCCGTGGTCTTTGATGCGATCGCCGCCGCCCAAGCACGAGAAACGGAGTTACTATTGGTAGACACCGCCGGGCGACTGCAAAATAAGAAAAACTTAATGGACGAACTCGGCAAAGTCCGCCGGATCATCGACAAAAAAGCCCCTAATGCCAAAATAGAATCCCTATTGGTTTTAGATGCCACTTTAGGTCAAAATGGATTGCGTCAAGCTCAAGTTTTCTCCCAAGCCGCCCAACTCACGGGCGTAGTCTTAACTAAGCTAGATGGTACAGCCAAGGGAGGTGTTGCCTTAGCCGTGGTGCAGCAGCTGGGTTTGCCCATTCGCTTTATTGGCGCTGGTGAAGGTATGGAAGATTTGCGTCCTTTTTCTAGTTACGAATTTGTTGAAGCTCTCTTGAGTGGCTAATTGGGATTTTTTTAGTTAATATTTCTTCTGGGTCTGGCTGATTCATCTCCTGTGGGGGATATTTAGATGGAAAATTTGCTATGCTCACAAAGTCGAGGGCACAGACCCCCATTTAGCTGGTGTTTCAGTCGGCAAAAATTGTTTCATCTCCTCAGACATCTGTCTTGGTGTGTTGGTTTTCCCCACATCACGGATTGATAAATCTCAAGGGTGTTGATTTTTGCCCATCCCAGAGTCAAATACAAACAGAACACTCAATAATTAAGGCAAGGAGTAATTGCCTATAAAAGTTAATGCTGGGGATGAGAAACCTGTGAGCAATAATAAAATTAAAATTTTTTTGACTCCAAAGATGTATGATTTGCTAATTAAGTTCTAGAAAAATTAGGGTATTTATATGTTATGAGAGTATTGGCTGATTTTTACCTACTCATTGTTGATGGAAATTGCATCAATATTTAGCTAGAGATATCATAAGCAAATACAATAATTCTCTCTAGTTCGATGTTAAGTCTTGTGACTATTGCTAAAAATATCCACCTTGTCCCAATATAACTTAGCAATTTACTTGATTTATTCAGTAACCTAAACTCTATATTAAGTGCAATCATACCTTTGCCTGTGTCTCAACTGCCCTCTCAACCCACTGATACTAATAGTAGTGCTAAGACGGATGTCACACCAGTTGTGGCACTCAAAGAACTTGTGGAACGGTTGCGCCGAGAACAAAATAAAATCCAAGATTTACTCAGTTCTTTAGGATTTGCCCTCAGAAGTTTCAATAATTTGAACCAGTTTTTACAGCTGATACCACTGATCGCCACTCGAGTCACAGATGCAGATGGTAGTGCTTTATTCCTACATAAACCTAATGGTCAAATTCGCTTAGAGCAACTACACTGGCAGGATAGCCGCCAGCGTAAGAATATCCGCAAAGCTCTAGAAACAGCTAGTAGTCAAATCACACTTCTATCTCATACAGGACCTTTAGCAACAGCTACAGGGATGTTAGATGACCAAATCCATCGCTATTTAGATCCAGATGTGCAAATCTTTGGCACAGCAATTCTCGTCAAGCATACAGAACGGGGTTGGCTTTACGTCCTCAGCCGCGATCCTGAATATAGCTGGACGGATACCAGACAAAAGTTAGTCAGACTGGTAGCAGATCAAACAGCTGTAGCCATTGAAAACGAAGAACTAGCCGTAGAATTGAGGAAAAAAGAGCGCTTAGATCAAGAACTAGAAATTGGGGCAGAAATTCAACGGCGACTTCTACCCCGTCAATGTCCGATTATTCCCGGTGCGACCCTAGCCGCACGCTGTAAACCCGCTAATCGTGTGGGTGGAGATTACTATGACTTTATCCCCACCAATCACAATCAAGTACAGCTAAATGGTAAAACTACCCAGGAAACAAGGGGCTGGGGTTTGGTAATTGGCGATGTCATGGGTAAAGGTGTCCCAGCAGGACTAATTATGACCATGATGCGGGGAATGCTTCGTGGCGAAGTGTTCCATGGTAATTCCCCATGTGTAATTCTGCAAAATTTGAATCGCGTTATGTATGCGGATTTGGAAAATTCCCATCGCTTTGTGACTCTGTTTTACTCAGAATATAATCCTGTAAATCGGGTTTTATCTTATAGTAATGCCGCACACAATCCTCCGTTGTGGTGGCACGCAGCCACGAAAACTATTACCCGCTTGGATACTTTGGGAATGCTGATTGGTTTAGATGCCAATAGCCAATACGAAAATGCCCAGGCACAGTTAGAACCTGGGGATACAGTCATCTATTATACAGACGGGTTGACTGATGCGGCGGCGGCTAGTGGCGATCGCTTCGATGAAGAGAATTTTGTGGCTGCTTTTAATGCCGCTTGCAGGTATTGCAGTGGACCAGAGGAGATTGTAGATTATTTGTTTGAGCAAGTTCTGGAATTTATCGGTGGTGAAAGGCAAAACACCGATGATATGACATTAGTAGTTCTGAAAATCCATTGACAATCAGCTAATTATCTGCTATAGTTTGCATTTTTGCTGTAGATAGACTGCCAAAGAAGTCATAGCGGTCTAGTGCTTCCAAGATACCCCAGGCATAATTTCCTTGAGCAAAGTAAATTTGTGGATATTCCCGTAACTTTTCCAGTTCACGGCTGTAATTACCCACAACCACACCCAAAGTATTACCAGACAGCATTGATTCATCATTACCAGATGCACCTGCTACTAAAAATCGTTGTATTGGTAGTCCCCACTTCAAAGCACAATAACGAATAGCATCTCCCTTAGAAGCCCGGATAGGCAACAAATCAAGATACATATTATGGCTATAGACTCCTTTAACATGGAGCTTATGCCGCCGCAGATGACGCATAATTTCCTTAAAGCTTAAACATTTCACTTCATCAATAAAGTAACTGACTTTAAACTGACCTTGAGCTTCTGGGGGTTGCAGAGAAACACCCGGTAGTGTCTCCATTGCTTGACGGACAGCCTCAGCATTCCAATGGTAACTAATATGTCTTTGCCAGTTACTATCTGGGACTACCTGGGGTCCATAATAGATTTCAGTACCAGCCGAGACAATCAGCAAATCTAGTCTGGGAAAGTCCCATTCTTCCAACATATCCAAAGAACTTTGCAAATTCCGCCCTGTAGCAATACCCACGCCGGTAGATTGACCTTCCTGATGTACTCGCTCAATCAGTTTGTGTAAAGCTTCTTGGTCGCCTAACAAGGTATTATCAATTTCACAAACCAGAAACCGATCTGCGATCGGTAACCGGTTTTGGTCAGGGATATTCCAATCAGGGAGGTCACTTGCTAAAGCCCTTGGTAGGGGACTCAGCTGAGATTGCACTGGTCGTTGAGATAACTGCTGCACCTGTTCGAGATAACGTTCTACGTGACTAGACCAAGAGAAATTATCCCGCACTCGATGTAATCCATTTTCAGACCAAGTTTGCCATTGTTCTGTATCCGTGATGGCTGTACGCAGAGCATCCTGGATCTGGGTCACATCTAGAGGATCAATCAACATTCCATTGTGGCAGACCTCCAGGATATCTCGTGGACCACCATCCGATGTGGCGATAATTGGCACACCGCAGGCTGTAGCCTCAATTAAGGTGAGACCAAATGGCTCAGTTAATGCGGGATTGATAAACACTCCCCGTGTTTTCGCCACCAATCGATATAGTTCCGGAACTTCATCAGATGAATGGTGTTTGGGGTAGGCGACGTATCCGTAAAGGTCGTAGCGATCGATTAAGTGAAAAATTTCTGCAAACACATGGCGTGGGTCTGATTCCATGGTGCTGATGTCATCGCGATTTCCTAAAATCAGGACTAAATTTGCTAAATGACGCAACTGTGGATCTTCACCATAAGCTTTCACCAGAGTACCGACATTTTTCTTAATTGCTGGACGAGAAAGCGCCATAATCATCGGCTTTTCCGGATGATTGAGAAATCGTTTTAAATCCTGGTAAATTCCTGGTTCCTGCCAATTTTCTGGAATCGGGTAAAAGTCCTTGAGTGCTACCCCCGGCGGAATGACCACCATTCTATCAGGCTGATAGTGGTCATAAATACCGTACTGCTCGGTGACTTCTTGATGGGTACTAGCGATAACTAAAGCGGCGCTGGCCAAAGTGGTTTCCTCAGCCTCAATTCTGGTACTCATGTGATAAGTGCTTTCAATGGTTTCCCTTTTAGCACCCTGGTCTAAAAGTCGTTGTTGTTTCACACGTCCTAAGGAGTGACCAGTATGCACAAGCGGTACACCTAACCAACCAGCAACCCGACAACCTACATAACCAGCATCGGCGTAATGGCTATGAATGACATCGGGTAGTTTTCCCACTTGGCGCAGGTGCTTGAGTAATTCATCGGCAAAATTATCTAAATGCGGCCAGAGAACTTCTTTGCGCAGATAGCGCCGGGGACCGCAATTAACACGAATAATTTGGGCCTTGTCACCCAGAACTTCTACCGGTTGAGCATAATCGGAACTAACTTTTGGATCATTAATTAAACGAGTTACCAGGTCTACACGTTCTACTTGTGGGTTCGCTGCTAAAGCCTGAGCCAGTTCTACCGCATATTTAATTTGTCCCCCGGTGTCAGCATCTCGCCCTAATTCTAGATTCTTACCCCGAATTAACCCGTGAACACTGACTAGTAGAATATATAATCCTGGGCTATCTGACATTTTGCATCCCTCAATTTTACTGTGTTACAGCCCTGCAACAGCTTCTTATACACCCGGCTGTTGACTTCTACAGATTAGTGACAAAATTATGCTGATGTTTAAGAATTATAAAACAAATGTGCCAATTTGTAACAACAGTGTCTGAGAGGATGTTTGATAATAAGTTTTCAACAGGTAATTTTTATCTGAGGGAACAGGGAACACCGAACAGGTAACACAGTATTACCAACAAAGCGAAATTACTGGTTTTTTGTCGGCGCTGATTCTGATATTAATAAACTAAACAACCAGGAATACTTTCTCGGCTTCCCCTGGGGGGCATTGATCAAAGTAGGCAGCATTGATTACATATAAACTTATGGCGCTCATAGTTCAAAAATACGGTGGTACATCTGTTGGTTCTGTAGAACGTATTCAAGCTGTTGCACAGCGTGTTTACAAGACTGTTAAGGCGGGTAACTCTGTGGTCGTCGTGGTTTCGGCGATGGGTAAAACCACAGATGGACTGGTGAAAATGGCTCAGGAAGTTTCTCGCCATCCCAACCGCAGGGAAATGGATATGTTGCTTTCTACTGGGGAGCAAGTCACTATTGCTTTAGTTAGTATGGCATTGCAAGAAATTGGACAGCCAGCAATTTCTATGACTGGTGGTCAAGTAGGAATTGTGACTGAAGCTGAACATACCCGCGCCCGAATTTTACATATTGAAACCCAACGGCTGCGTCATCAAATTGCTCAAGGGAAAGTGGTTGTAGTTGCTGGATTTCAGGGTATATCTAGTCTCAGAGATATGGAGATTACTACTTTGGGTCGGGGTGGTTCCGACACCTCCGCTGTGGCTATTGCTGCGGCTATAGGGGCGAATTTTTGTGAAATTTATACCGATGTCCCTGGTATATTGACTACAGACCCCCGCCTGGTAGCAGAAGCTCAGTTAATGGAGGAGATTAGCTGTAATGAAATGCTCGAACTCGCAAGCCTGGGGGCGAAAGTTTTACATCCCCGCGCTGTGGAAATTGCCCGCAATTATGGGGTGCCACTGGTGGTAAAATCTAGTTGGCGTGATGACCCTGGTACTTGGGTAACATCCCCTAAACCCCAAGGGCGATCGCTAGTGAATCTAGAAATTGCCCGCCCTGTGGATGATGTAGAGTTTGATACAGACCAAGCCAAGGTGGCATTGTTGCGCGTCCCCGATAAACCAGGGGTAGCAGCGCGGTTATTTGGGGAAATATCCCGGCAAGATGTAGATGTAGATTTGATTATTCAGTCTATACATGAAGGTAATACTAATGACATTGCTTTCACCGTCACAGCACCGATATTAAAACGCGCGGAAGCGGTAGCATCCGCCATCGCCCCAGCATTGAGAAACCACCCCAACTCTGATGAGGCTGAGGTGATGGTACAGCAAAATATTGCTAAGGTCAGTATTGCTGGGGCGGGAATGATTGGGCGCCCCGGGGTAGCAGCTAAAATGTTCGCGACTTTAGCCGCAGCACAAGTAAATATTCAGATGATTTCTACTAGTGAAGTTAAAGTTAGTTGTGTAGTAGATGCGACAGAGTGCGATCGCGCTGTGGCTGCACTGCGTCAAGCTTTTGAAATTGCAGAAGACCAGGACATTAAGAAACCAGAAGCAATTGCTGTGTTATCTGCTCCCGCAGTGCGTGGTGTCGCCCTCGATATGAACCAAGCACGTCTAGCAATTCGTCAAGTACCCGACCGACCAGGGATGGCGGCCAGGTTATTTGGACTATTAGCACAGCATAATGTCAGTGTGGATATGATTATTCAATCTCAACGGTGTCGAATAGTTGACGGTATTCCTAGAAGGGATATTGCTTTTACTGTCTCGCAGATGGATGGGGAAAGTACACAAAAAATGCTCACTCAAGTGGCGGGAGAATTAGAATGGGGTGAGGTTGTCTTAGATAATGCGATCGCCAAGGTAAGTATCGTTGGTGCAGGGATGGTGGGACAACCAGGTATTGCGGCGAAAATGTTTGACGCTTTAGCCGAAAACCAAATTAATATCCAAATGATTGCTACCTCAGAAATCAAAATTAGTTGTGTTGTAGCACAAGAAGATGGTGTCAAAGCTTTGCAGGTTATTCACAGCGCCTTTGGGTTAGCTGGTACCGAAAAGTTTGTAGTTCCCGCCTAATTATTCATTGAATATCTGCCTAGGTCTTCAGTGATTCATGACTACAATTGCTTTGAGGAAATAGGCATTATTATAAGTGTAATCACTGATAGACTTATGACTGGTAGAATCTTAGATACGCGTTATCACATCCTGGAAGTCCTGAATGTAGAGGAGAAGGTACAAACCTATTTGGCTGAAGATGCTATCGTTCCCGGTCGTCAATTGGTAGTCAAGGAGCTACATCCTGATGGTGATACTCTCCCGGATTTAAATCTGCTGCGAGAGTTATTTCTCCATGAGGGACACAAGTTACAGCAACTTAGTCAGGAACATGACCAAATCCAAAATCTAGTGAGTTATTTTGAAGAAGATGGAAAATTCTATCTAGTTGAAGAATATATTATTGGTAATACCTTAACCAATGAGATTTTACAGGGCATACCTTTAACACAGGAAGAGGTAATTAGTGTTTTATCTCAAGTATTAGAAGTTTTGGTATTTGCACATCAGCGGGGAGTGATTCACCAGAATATTAACCCCGCAAATATCATCCGTCGAGAGTCAGATCACAAATTAGTTTTAGTTAATTTTGGCGCTATTCCCGAACTGATAACCAATACCGTCGCTAATCTTGAATATGTACCTATAGAACAATTGCGCGGTCAACCTCAATATAATAGTGATATATATGCTTTAGGGATAATTGTCATTGCGGCAATTATGGGTTTAACAGAGCAGGAAATATCAACCTTACAACAGCAGAAAGGTTTGCTAACAGGGGCAATTATTTGGCGGCGGAAAAATATTCAAATTTGTCAGGAGGTAGGAAAAATTTTAGATCAAATGGTACGCTTTGACTATCAGAAGCGATACCAGTCAGTAATTGAAGTTTTAAAAGATATAGAGCAGGTGGAAACTCATGAATTTACTTACAAGCAACTCCCAAAAGTTTGGTTAATCCTAGGGGGAATAGGTTTTATAGGGATAGTGACAGTATTGAGGTTAGTTTCATCACTGATAACTATTGCTTCTCCAGTAAAATTTGAGCAACTATACCAGGAGGGATTGAGAAAATATCAAGAGGGAAACTATCAATCTGCAGTTGAGAATTTTACCCAAGCTATTAGACTAGACTCAAGCAATTATCAGGCTTATAAGAGCCGTGGAAATACATTTTACCGGTTGGGAAACTATCAGCAAGCAAAGATAGATGCTACTAAAGCTATTGAATTAAACCCAGAAAATGCTGATGCTTACTATGATAGGGGATTTTCTTTATATGGATTGGGTAAATACCAAGAAGCAATTACTGATTATACCAAAGCGATCGCCTTAAATTCTCGTCATGCCTATGCTTATTATGCTCGGGGTTTAGCCTTAGTACAGATGAATGACAATAGAAGCGCTAATGAGAATTTTAGCACGGCCATCAGGCTGCGACCTAATTATATTGAGGCTTATTTACAACGGGGTATTCTCCGCCGTCGTCTGAGAATTTACCAAACCGCTATGGAGGATTTTGATGCTATCATTAAGATTAATCCCGGTGATGCTAGACCTTATTATCAAAAAGGTTTAATTTACGCTAGCAAAAATCAAAAATATGCAGCCATTCGGGAATATACTCACGCCATTAATCGCTATCCTCAAGCAGTCGCCTATCTCCGACGGGCGGATATGCACAGCGAGTTAGGATATAGATTAAAAGCTGGTAAAGATTATGATCAAGCTTTAGAGCTAAATCCCCGGTGGGGAGCAGCTTATAATCACCGAGGTATTCATCGTCTTTCTTTTGGAAATTACCAAGGTGCAATTGCAGACCATACTAAAGCTATTGAACTCAATTCTCAGGATGTAGCGGCTTACAATAATCGTGGTAATGTTCACCTACAATTGGGAAATTACAAAGCTGCGGATAAAGATTACTCTCAGGCGATCGCCATTAATCCTCAATATGGGTTAGCCTATTATAACAGGGCTGTGAATCACACAAAACAGGGAAATACACAAAGTGCGATCGCCGATTTTCAACAAGCTATTAAACTTTTCCAAAAAACTGGAGATCAAAATAGTCTTCGTGACGCACGCCAAGAACTGAACTTACTCCAAACTAAGGCATCACCTACAGATACACTTCACGAATCCTAGCAACTAAATTGCAGAATACCACACATACCCGCGTCAAATCAACCAGGGGTGTTCAGGTGAGGTTCCAGTTGATTTTATCACCCCATCAGCCTAATTTTCCAAAGACGAGTAATTTTTGTGACTTGAGGTAAAATGCTAAGATTTGTATAGTTATTTAGAAACTTAGACATCTGTGGAAGTTGAGGAGTATATTGATATGGCTAAAGAATACCTTAATAAAACAGATTATGAGAGTGCGATCGCTCATTGTAATCAAGCATTACAACTAAAACCAGACAATGCTGGCGCTTACTTCCAGCGGGGTAAAGCGCGCTACTACTTAGGAGAAATCAGCGCAGCCATTGAAGATTATACCCAAGCCATTAAAATTAATCCCCATGACGCTTATGCTTATAACAACCGGGGTAATGCTTACAGTAAATTAGGCAATAGGCAATTAGCAGTTAAAGATTATACCGAAGCGCTGAAACTTAACCCCAATGATGCTTATGCTTATAACAACCGGGGAGTAGCTCTCTATTACTTAGGCGAAACCGCCGATGCAATTGCAGATTATACCCAAGCCATCAAAATTAACCCTAATTTAGCTTATGCTTACAACAACCGGGGAAAAGCTCGTTATTACTTAGGACATAACCAGGGAGCAATTGCAGATTATACCCAAGCCCTGAAAATTAACCCTAATTTCGCCACAGCTTACTACTTGCGGGGTCTAGTTCACTATCACTTAGGAGAAACCATTGCTGCAATTGCAGATTACACCCAAGCCCTCAAACTTAACCACAATGATGCTTTAGCTTATTACAACCGGGGTTTAGCTCACTCCGATATAGGAGATAACCAGGGCGCAATTAATGATTATACTCAAGCCATCAAACTTAACCCTAATTACGCTTTAGCTTACTACAATCGGGGGTTAGCTCGTTATGATGCCGGAGATAACCAAGGAGCAATTGCAGATTATACCCAAGCTATCAAAATTAACCCCAATGATGCTGATGCTTACAATAACCGGGGAAATATTCTATCTGACCTAGGAGATGAACAGGGAGCAATTGCAGATTATACCCAAGCCCTCAAAATTAACCCCAATGATGCTGATACTTATAATAACCGCGGTTCAGCCCGTTATTACTTAGACGACAATCAGGGAGCAATTGCAGATTATACCCAAGCCCTTAAGATTAATCCTAATTATGCTTCTGCTTACTTCAACCGGGGGTTAGCCCTCTGTGATTTAGGAGATAACGAGGGTGCGATTAATGACTGGAAAGCTGCTGCATATATCTATCAAACAGCAGGGGATGAAGTATGCTATCAATATGCTGTAGATAAAATTGAACTGCTCTCACGCAACGGCGATCAAAAGTCATAAATCATAGTTAACCTAAATCTGGTTCTCCCCTAGAGGATGCTAAAAAATGCTCTTGTCCCTATTGCCAAGGCTTAATTAATTGATACACTTATGCTATAATAGACCAGTTAAGCAGCATCTATGGTACACGTCAAGCGCGTGGAACTCACTCACTTTAAATCCTGCGGTGGTACTACCTCGGTTCCTCTACTACCGGGGTTTACCGTCATTTCTAGCCCCAATGGTTCGGTAAAATCTCATATTCTCGATGCGTTGCTGTTTTGTTTAGGGCTTTCTAGTTATCAGGGAATGGGAGGGGATAGGTTACCGGATGTGGTGAATAATCCTCAAAAGCCTCAAGGACACCCTTGGGTTTTTGATGGTTGTGATTTTTCCCGCGTCTGCATATCTCCTCAAGGTGTTAATATTCCTTGTCAGATGAAGGCGAATTTTTACTAATGGACTGGAAAACTATATTACAAGCCCAACAGACAGACTTTATTAACCGAATGAAATCCGGTGATTTATTCCAGTGTGACCAGCAAGGAAAGCACAGTGAGTTAACGGTGATCACCGATGACCAGTTACAGCAATTACGGGATTTTTGCTGGGAAATGGCTGACAAGTATATAAATAAGTCCTCTTCTGTTCGTGATCTGTTTGTTAACAACATGAAGGGAAAGCTAGGGGAGGAGGTAGTTAAAACCCGTTTAGGTGATCTGCTCACGAAGGTTGACTATGAAAAATATCAGGGTGGTGATGGTAAGGTAGACTTTACCCTCACAGCTGATTCATCTATTGGTATTCAGGTAAAAGCTCGTCAGGGTAAATTTGAGCAAATTGAATGGTCAATTAGTCAAGAAGAAATTAACAAAAATGCTGTTTTGGTTTGTATTTTAATTGAAGAGCAAGTCAATGAGGCACAAAATCAATATCATTTAGTCCTAGCAGGGTTTTTACCCACTAATATAACCACTGCGACCGGGGGGAAAGCCAGGGTAAAAATCAATGAGTTGCTCTATTGTGGGGGTTTACGGGGCTATTTAGAAAGTTTGACAGTTTCCCCACTTGATGAAACTGTGCAAAATGCTCAAGTTGACCACAACCGGGGGGTATATCCCTCTAAGTTAGGAAACAACCAGGGGGGAATTAAAGACTTTACCCAAGCTATTCACATTAACCCTAATTTGGCTCAAGCTTACTTCAACCGGGGGGTATATCCCTCTAAGTTAGGAGACAACCATGGGGGAATTAAAGACTTTACCCAAGCTATTCACATTAACCCTAATTTTGCTCAATTTTACTTCAACCGGGGGGTATATCGCTCTAAGTTAGGAGACAAGCAGGGTGCAATTGATGACTATACCCAAGCTATTCACATTGACCCTAATTTGGCTCAAGCTTACCACAACCGGGGGGTAGATCGATCTAAGTTAGGAGACAACCTGGGTGGAATTAAAGACTTTACCCAAGCTATTCACATTGACCCTAATCTTGCTCAAGCTTACTACAACCGGGGGTTAGCTCGTTCTGACTTAGGAGACAAGCAGGGTGCAATTGATGACTATACCCAAGCTATTCACATTGACCCTAATTATGCCAAAGCTTACTACAACCGGGGGTTAGCTCGTTCTGACTTAGGAGACAAGCAGAGTGCAATTGATGATTTTGAGACTGCTGCCAATATATATGAAAGACAAGGAAAAACAAAAGACTATCAAACTGCTATGGATAAAATTAAATATCTCAACGATGATATTCCATCCTGAAACAGCTTAATCTCAACTCATACTGAACCTAAATCTGGTTCTCCCCTAGAGGATGCTAAAAAATGCTCTTGTCCCTATTGCCAAGGCTTAATTAATTGATACACTTGTGCTATAATAGACCAGTTAAGCAGCATCTATGCTACACGTCAAGCGCGTGGAACTCACTCACTTTAAATCCTGCGGTGGTACTACCTCGGTTCCTCTACTACCGGGGTTTACTGTCATTTCTAGCCCCAATGGTTCGGTAAAATCTCATATTCTCGATGGGTTGCTGTTTTGTTTAGAGCTTTCTAGTTCTCAGGGAATGGGAGGGGATAGGTTACCGGATGTGGTGAATAATGCTCAAAAGCCTCAAGGACACCCTTGGGTTTTTGATGGTTGTGATTTTTCCCGCGTCTGCATATCTCCTCAAGATGTTAATATTCCTTGTCAGATGAAGGCGAATTTTTACTAATGGACTGGAAAACTATATTACAAGCCCAACAGACCGACTTCATCAACCGACTGAAATCCGGTAATTTACTCCAGTGTGACCAACCAGGACAGCACAGTGAGTTAACCGTGATCACCGGTGACTCGTTACAGCAATTACGGCGGTTTTGCTGGCGCATGGTTGATATATATAGACGTAGTAACTCTAAGAGTGAGGATGTGTTTGTTAACAACATGAAGGGAAAGCTAGGGGAGGAGGTAGTTAAAACCCGTTTAGGTGATCTGCTCACGGAGGTTGACTATGAAGAATATCAGGATGGTGATGGTGGTGTAGACTTTACCCTAGCTGCTGATTCATCTATTGGTATTCAGGTAAAAGCTCGTCAGGGTCAATTTGATCAAATTGAATGGTCAATTAGTCAAAAAGAAATTAACAAAAATGCTGTTTTGGTTTGTATTTTAATTGAAGAGCAAGTCAATGAGGCACAAAATCAATATCATTTAGTCCTAGCAGGGTTTTTACCCACTAATATGACCAATGCGACTGGGGGGAAAGCCAGGGTAAAAATCAATGAGTTGCTCTATTGTGGGGGTTTACGGGGCTATTTAGAAAGTTTGACAGTTTCCCCAGTTGATAAACCTGTGCCAAATGCTCAAGCTTACTTCAACCGGGGGAAAGCTCGCTCTAAGTTAGGAGACAAGCAGGGTGCAATTGATCACTATACCCAAGCTATTCAGATTAACCCTAATTTTGCTAATGCTTACTTCAACCGGGGGTTAGCCCTCTGTGATTTAGGAGATAACGAGGGTGCGATTAATGACTATACCCAAGCTATTAAAATTAACCCTAATTATGCTGATGCTTACTTCAACCGGGGGTTAGCTCGCTATCTTTTAGGAGACAACCAGGGTGCAATTGATGACTATACCCAAGCTATTAAAATTAACCCTAATTTTGCTAATGCTTACTACAACAGGGGGAATGCTCGCTATCTTTTAGGAGACAACCAGGGTGCAATTGATGACTATACCCAAGCTATTCACATTGACCCTAATCTTGCTAATGCTTACTTCAACCGGGGGTTAGCTCGCTATCTTTTAGGAGACAAGCAGGGTGCAATTGATGACTATACCCAAGCTATTAAAATTAACCCTAATTTTGCTAATGCTTACTACAACAGGGGGAATGCTCGCTCTGACTTAGGAGACAACCAGGGTGCAATTGATGACTATACCCAAGCTATTCACATTAACCCTAATTTTGCTAATGCTTACTACAACCGGGGGAATGGTCGCTCTAACTTAGGAGACAAGCAGGGTGCAATTGATGACTATACCCAAGCTATTCACATTAACCCTAATTTTGCTAATGCTTACAATAACCGGGGGTTAGCTCGCTCTAACTTAGGAGACTACCAGAGTGCAATTGATGACTATACCCAAGCTATTCAGATTGACCCTAATTATGCTAATGCTTACAACAACCGGGGGTTAGCTCGCTCTAACTTAGGAGACTACCAGAGTGCAATTGATGACTATACCCAAGCTATTCAGATTGACCCTAATTATGCTCAAGCTTACTACAACCGGGGGTTAGCTCGCTATTTTTTAGGAGACAACCAGGGTGAAATTGATGATTTTAAGACTGCTAAATATCTGAATGATGATATTCCACTCTGAAACAGCTTAATGTCAACTAATACCTAACCTAAATCTGGTTCCCCCCTAGAGGATGCTAAAAAATGGTCTTGTCCCTATTGCCAAATCTTAATTAATTGATACACTTATGCTACATTAGCCCAGTTAAGCAGCATCTATGGTACACGTCAAGCGCGTGGAACTCACTAACTTTAAATCCTTCGGTGGTACTACCTCGGTTCCTCTACTACCGGGGTTTACGGTCATTTCTGGGCCGAATGGTTCGGGTAAATCTAATATCCTGGATGCGTTGCTGTTTTGTTTAGGGCTTTCTAGTTCTAAGGGAATGCGAGCGGATAGGTTACCGGATTTGGTGAATAATGCTCAAAAGCCTAAAGGACGCGCTGGAATTGAGGCCAGTGTGACGGTAACCTTTGATTTGTCGGGGGATGTATCCGGGACACAAACCCAGATTGGGGAGGGTGCTCTAACTGAGTGGAGTGTAACCCGCAGGTTGCGGGTAAGTCAGCAGGGGAGTTATACCTCTAACTACTATATTAATGGTGTAGCTTGTACTCTGACGGAGCTACATGAGGAGTTGAATAACCTGCGGATTTATCCAGAGGGTTACAATGTGGTGTTACAAGGGGATGTTACTAGTATTATCTCTATGAATGCTAGGGAACGTCGAGAAATTATTGATGAGTTGGCTGGGGTGGCGGCTTTTGACCGTAAAATTGTCCAAGCTAAGAAAACTCTGGATGAGGTGAAGGACAAGGAGGATAGTTGTCGGATTATTCAGACTGAGTTAACTATACAGCGCGATCGCCTATCTCAAGCCCGTGCTAAGGCGCAAAAGTATCAAGTACTCCGCAGTGAGTTTCAGTGTAAGCAGTCCTGGGAGGCGGTTTTATCTTGGCGCTCTCTTCAAGCACAGCAAGAAAATTTGGTGGCGCAAATTCAAGGCGGCGATCGCAGTTATATTGAATTTACTACTCAGTTAAATAACCTCAATTGCGCCATTACTCTCCAGACGGAGCAACTAGAACAACTCAATGCTTATGTCAAAGCTTTGGGTGAGGAGGAACTCTTGGCGCTCCAAACTACTTTAGCCACCCAAGAGGCGGAATTTAAACAACTCCAGCGCCGACAACAGGAATTAACCGCAGCCATAACCCAAACAACCCAAGAATTGAGCCAAACTCACCAGGATGTGGCACAATATCAGCAGTCACTAACAAGTTTAGCCCAAACTGAGGTTTTAGCCAGAGAATCTATTCTGGGTTGTGTGGAAGCACGAAATCAAGCCCAAGGGGTTTTAGATGCTTCCAGGTCAGCAGCTGCGGCGATCGCTTCAGCTTCGGAAGCTTGGGTACAGCAACAAACAGCTTTTAATCGTCAAATTGAATCTTTACTGCAAATCCTGGAACCCCAACGCACTGAACAAGCACAACTGAGGGAACGCTATGAGCAGTTACAGCAGCTAATTACTGAACAAACTCAGCTGGTTAATAGTTGGGAACCGGAGTTAAGTGGTAAACAAGCTGAATGTAGTCGCTGGGAAATGGAGTTTCAGGGAGGGGGCGAACCCATAGCCAATTTAACCGCAACTCTCGCAGCTACAGAACAAGAGTTACAAATCCAACAGGAAACCCAAAAGCGACTTTTACAAGAACAACGGGAAAAACAACGCCAGTTAGATAAAATTGAAGCCCAAGCCCAAGCCCAACAGGAGGTACAGGGAACCCAAGCCAGTAAGGTAATTTTACAGTCGGGACTGCCGGGGTTGTGCGGTTTGGTGGTACAGTTGGGTAAGGTAGACCCCCGCTATCAGTTAGCCTTGGAAATTGCCGCTGGTGGGCGTTTGGGTCATATTGTCGTAGAAGATGACAGCGTAGCCGCGGCGGGAATTGAATTACTCAAGCAAAAACGGGCAGGAAGGGCAACTTTTTTACCTTTAAATAAGGTAAAACCTAGTAAATTTACTCAGGATGCCACCTTGCGTTATGCCCACGGGTTTGTCAATTATGCCATGAATTTAATTGAATGCGATCGCCGTTATCAAGATGTGTTTAGTTATGTATTCGGTAATACAGTAGTATTTACGAGTATCCAAACAGCCCGGCAAAATATGGGTTTGTATCGGATTGTCACCTTAGATGGGGAATTGTTAGAAACTAGCGGCGCTATGACAGGGGGGAGTAATAGTCAGCGTTCTGTATTGCGGTTTGGGAAAACTGAGTCAGCGGAATCTGAGGAAGCTATAGCTTTAAAGGGGCGCTTGGGAGAGATTGAGCGAATTTTATTACGTTGTACTGAGTCCATAACTACTTTATCGGCTCAAACTAAACAATACACCCAGGAACTCGCAGAAGCAAAACAAACCCGGAGAGAACAGCAGTTACAATGGGAACAACTGCAAAAAGAAGTCAAGAATTTAACAGAGCAATTGCATGGGACGCGATCGCAACTGACCCAAAATACCGAAAAAATCAGCCTCGCCCAATCCCGTTTATCAGTGTTAGATCGGGAATTACCAATAAAAGAAAATGAGTTACAACAATTGCGACAAGAGTTAGGGGAATTAGAAGCATCTCAAACCCCCAGAGAATGGCAAGAAATGCAAATAACTATTAAAAACCAAGAGCAACAACTACAACAAAAAGAGAGAGAATTAAGGGAAGCCGAAGAAAAATTAAAAAATTGTCAAACTCAACAACAGCGATCGCAAGAACGCATCCAAGAAGCTGAAGCTAAAATCCAGCAATATCAGCAACAACAAACCAGCCAAGAAAATCAACTAAATTCCCTGAATAGTCAATCAGTTAACCTCAGCAGTGAAATTAATCAAAACCAGGCTAATTTACAGCAAGTCAGCGAAAATTTAGGGTTAGAGAAACAAAAACGGGACAAAATAGAACAAGAATTGCGATCGCAACTTTTACATCAACAACAACTGCAATGGGAAATAGAAAAACTCCAAGAAAGCCAACACAAACGGATCGAAGAGTTGAAAGCATTGCAAAACCAATTACGAGAAACCGGCGCAGAATTGCCCAATCCCTTACCAGAAGTACCAGACCAGGTAGATTTAGAGGAACTGCAAAAAGAACTGCGCAGCCTAAGCAAACGCTTACAGGCCATGGAACCAGTGAATATGTTGGCCTTAGAGGAATACGAACGCACCCAGAACCGCCTAGAAGAACTAACGGAAAAACTACAGACCCTAGAAGGCGAACGCACAGAATTACTCCTAAGGATTGAAAACTTTACCACATTGCGACAGCTAGCATTTAAAGAAGCCTTTGATGCGGTCAACACCAACTTTCAATCTATTTTTGCGGTTCTTTCCGAAGGTGACGGCTATTTGCAACTAGAAGATCCCGAAGATATTTTTAACAGTGGGCTAAATCTAGTCGCCCACCCCAAAGGTAAACCAGTACAGCGCCTTGCGTCCATGTCCGGGGGGGAAAAATCCCTCACAGCCTTAAGTTTCATCTTTGCTCTACAACGTTACCGCCCCTCCCCATTTTATGCTTTTGACGAAGTAGATATGTTTTTAGATGGTGCCAACGTCGAGCGATTAGCTAAAATGATTAAACAACAAGCCCAACAAGCCCAATTTATAGTTGTGAGTTTACGCCGTCCGATGATAGAATCGGCCGAACGGACTATTGGCGTTACTCAAGCACGAGGAGCTTACACTCAAGTATTGGGGATTAAATTAAAATCATCCAATGCATCTGCTTGAGATTTTGTTAATAATAGTGTATAGATAAACCGGATTCGAGATCAGGACTCGGTATAGAATGACCTCTGAACAGATAATTAGGCGTTCCGACATATTAAACACCCAGGTGATTACTCGCGATAACGGCAAACGGCTCGGTATCGTCAATCAACTTTGGGTTGATATTGATCAAAGAGAGGTTGTGGCTCTTGGTTTGCGAGACAGCCTGATCTCTATTTCGGGTCTGCCACGCTATATGTACCTCAACACTATCAACCAAATTGGTGATGTAATTCTAGTTGATAACGAAGATGCGATCGAAGATATTGAGATTGAGAGTTTAAGCAACCTGATTAACTGGGAAGTAATCACAGAGACGGGTGAAGTATTAGGGAGAGTGCGGGGTTTCAAGTTCAATGGCGAAACTGGTCGGATTCTTTCCATAGTCGTCGCCTCTTTAGGAGTCCCCCAAATTCCTGACCAATTTCTCAGCACCTACGAGTTATCGATGGATGAAGTCGTCAGCACCGGACCGAGTAGGTTGATTGTATTTGAAGGAGCCGAAGAGCGAGTTAACCAGTTAACAGTGGGCGTACTAGAGCGCTTAGGTATCGGTAAAGCCCCCTGGGAAAGAGAAGCAGAAGAGGAATATGGCTATATTCCCCGCACGGTTTCACCAACAAATCAGCTACCTAGTGGAGTACCATTACAACCACCTAAAACCAGAGTCCGCGCTCCTGAACCTGTGGAACAGGAGGAATGGACCCAAGACTATGTGGAAGAAGAAATCCCCCGTCGTCAAGTCATGCGGGCCCAACAGTACGAATCTATTCCATACGAAGAAGACGAGGAAGATAACTGGAGTGAAGTTACTCCTAGGGATAGATATCAAGAGCCACCTAAACCTAGATATGAAACCCAAGCTTACACCAACGAATACGACGATGATGATGATGTAGAAGGCGATGCTTGGGAGGATGCACCAAAGCCAGTGAATATTCCCAAGAAAATCAAAGAAAGACAGCCAGAATACGAAGAAGAAGGCGGATACTGAAATAATCGCTCATATTTGCTTTTCCCTGCGGAAGCGCTACGCCAAGGTAATTCGTAATTAAGTAGATAAGATAACCCTAACCCTCTTCCTCTCATACACGGAAGGGGGTATTTCAATTCCAAGTATTATTCTAAATATCCTCTAAAATAACCTCTTGTGAGACTTCACAAAAGCAGTGTATAACAAAATTTCAATTATTATCCCCACCTATAATGAAGCAGGAAATATTCGAGAGGCGATCGCTTGTACTCAACCCAGCACTAATGTAGAATTAATCGTGGTAGATGGAGGCTCACAAGATGACACTGTTACCATAGCTGAGTCTTTAAACGTCAAGGTCATCGCCTCGGCTCCTGGTCGTGCTACTCAAATGAATACAGGTGCTATGGCTGCAAGTGGGGACATCCTCCTGTTTCTCCACGCCGATACACGCTTACCCCCTGGATTTGATGGTATGATTCGCACAGCGGTACAACAGCCGCAGATGGTAGCGGGAGCCTTTGCTTTACAGATTAATGCCACCCTGTGGACTTTGAGATGGGTAGAAAAAGGAGTAAATTGGCGATCGCGTTTTTGTCAAATGCCCTATGGTGACCAAGCAATATTTTTAACAGCAGAAGTATTCGATCAAGTTGGTCATTTTCCAGATTTACCCATCATGGAGGATTTTGAACTCATCCGTCGTTTACAAAGCATCGGCAAAATTATCATCATCCCTGTACCAGTTATTACTTCTGCGCGGAGATGGTTGCAAAAAGGAGTATTTTACACTACAATCCTGAATCAAATAGTGATTACTGCTTACCTTCTGGGTATATCACCGAAACGCATTCGCCGCTGGTATCGGCGATAAAAACTTGATAAATATCCTATATTAATATATCCAAAAATTAAACATCTTAATATTTGGATACCATTCATCTTTTATTAAACTCCCTTTGTGTTTTAGTACCTTAGGATTAAAGAAATATTTTATGGATACAAAAAACCAATTACATAGAAGACTTAAATTATTAATAATTAGTTTTCTAGTTGCTAGCCTAATTATTTTGGCGCGATATTTCCCAGTTAAACAAGTTTTCAATGATGCCATCTCACAGGTGCAAAGTCTTGGTATTTTAGCACCCATAGCTTATATGATAATTTACAACTTAGCAACTATATTATTTATACCAGGTTCTGTCTTAACTATCAAAGGTGGTTGCTTATTTGGTCTGGTTTGGGGGTCTGTATATGTCTTAATTGCAGCAGTGATCGGAGCAATTGTAGCCTTTATGATCGGACGTTATTTATGCCGTGATTGGGTGTCTCGACAGCTTGATAAATATCCTAAATTTACAGCCATTAACTTAGCAGTCGCTAAAGAGGGATGGAAAATTGTCTTACTCACGCGTTTATCTCCCATCTTCCCATTCAACTTGTTAAATTACGCCTTTGGAGTTACACAAGTTTCTCTAAAAGACTATATCTTAGGTTCCTTGGGCATAATTCCCGGTACAGTTATGTACGTTTATATAGGTTCCTTAGCCGGTGATTTAGCCATGGTCAATACTCCCAATCAGCCCAGTCATCCACAAGCGCAAATCTGGCAATGGGTCATGCAAATAATTGGGTTACTTGCCACTATTGCCATAACAGTATATATCACAAAAATTGCCCAAAAAACTCTCAGGGAAACTGTAGGAATGGCGGAAATTAGCCATAAGCAGATTAATAATTGACCGGCGATGTACCACAGAGTGCCTGAGTTAAATTTACGTCAATAAAACTCATTATTCCCCTAAACTAAAAGTAGTAAACCTGTTGCAACTGCATGAGGAAAGTAGATTTTGACTGAAACAAATAATTTCAACTTCACCACTCCAAATGTCAGCCGTAGCGAATTGCAAGACCTGGTGCGAAATGAGCTACGAATGTTCCTAGAATTGGGGGACTTACAAGCAGCAAAATCTATTCTCAGACCCGTACAACCTGCGGATATTGCTGAGGCCATTGAAGGTTTACCAGAAGCAATGCAAGCTTTGGTTTTTCGCTTGCTTCCTAAAACTGAGGCTATTGAGGTGTATGAATATCTCGACTATAGTGTTCAAGAACATTTAATTGAGGAACTCAAAAGCCAGGATGTCCGTGACATTGTAGATAAAATGTCCCCGGATGACCGCGCCAGATTATTTGACGAGTTACCAGCCAAAGTTGTCAACCGCTTGCTAGAACAACTCAGCCCAGCAGAACGTCAAGCTACAGCCCAACTCTTAGGTTATGAAGCGGGTACAGCTGGGCGGATCATGACCCCAGAGTTAATTTATATCAAAGAACGTCTGACGGTATCTCAAGCCATAGAACGCATTCGCCGTCTGGCACATCTGAGTGAAACGATTTACTACCTTTACGTTACCGATAGCGTCAGGCGTTTGACGGGTATTGTTTCTTTACGAGAGTTGGTAGTATCTCAGCCAGAGCAAACCATTGGCGAAATTATGACCCGTGAAGTTGTGTTTGTTTACACTGATACAGACCAAGAAGAAGTCGCTAGATTAATTCAAAGATATGATTTTTTAGCTCTACCTGTGGTGGATAAAGAACAGCGTTTAGTAGGTATTATCACCGTTGATGATGTGATTGATATTCTCGAACAGGAGACTACTGAAGATATCTACGCCCTGGGCGGTGGTGTGCAATCCGATGGTGACAACTATTTTCAAATGAGTTTGGTACAAGTTGCCCGGAAGCGGGTACTATGGTTGTTTGTCTTACTCATCACTAATACAATCACTGGCACAATTATTAAGTCCCAGGAAGATATCTTAGAACAAGTGGTAATACTGACGGCCTTTATCCCTTTGCTCACAGGTACTGGTGGTAATGTGGGCGCTCAATCTTCTACAGTGGTCATTCGCGGCATGAGTACCGATGAAATCAGATCCCTGGGAGTATGGCAGGTCATTGGCAGAGAAGCGATCGCCGGGGCTTTTTTGGGACTAATGTTAGGTGGTATCGCCACAGTCTGGGCTTATTTTTTGCAAGACCGCCCAGAGGTCGCATTTACTGTAGGTAGCAGTTTGGTGGCTATTTCTGTGATTGCTTCTGTCTCAGGTTCTGCACTGCCATTTTTATTCCGCTCCTTCCGCCTAGACCCCGCGTTGATGTCAGCACCGTTTATTACTACAGCCGTTGATGTCCTGGGTGTTTTGATTTACTTTAATTTGGCGCGAGTAATTTTAGGGTTATAACTGTGAGGATGTTTCAGGGGCGACAATTTCCCCAGTGCCTAATTCTATAATTTTGTCTTGATTCGTAATTAATTCATTGAGTTCTCTCACCTTTAAATTCATTGTCTGACAAGATTCTCTCAGGGCCTGGCTAAAACTATTAATATCATCGCCATACCCACATTGATAAGCAGCAATTTCTATTCCTTGCTTGGCATTTGCTCTAGCACAATCTACTAAGTCTGTACCTAGCAATGGTTTTGGGGATGTCATAGGTTGTAGTTGTTGTTTTTTATAAGTAATTAGCCGTTGACTCTTGATAGTGCGGATCATCAGCTTGGGGACGGGGCTTCATTTCTGACTCTTTACCGGGTGGTTTTTGTTGCTGTGGTGGTTGTAATATTTCTTCTGGCATAGGATAATTTTATGTGTAAATTAATCAAGAAAAAACAATTCACAGATTCCTAAAAGCAAACCTCGGATTAATACCTCAATCCAAGGTTAAAATTTATGCTTTAGCTCCCAACTGATAATGTTCAAGTTCAGGCAGTTTTACCCAGGATGTCAGCTAAACTAGGTTTAGCTGACATTGTCATCCTCACACCTGACACACGCTCTTAATCTGACCACTGAAAACAAGTACACAACTCTCTTGGAATGTCAGGATTGCTCCTGTTCATCTGCTTTTAAGTTAACTATGAAAATATAGAAATTTATCATTCTTGAGGTGGAAAGACAAATTAGCTTTTCTCACTCTCAAGAAGTAAAATCAATCATCTGGATGTTAATTTCACTGAACTATGGCAAATAAAACACTGGGAATAGAACCATCACTATATAACTACTTATTATCCGTATCTTTACGGGAACCGGAAATCCTCTCCCAACTGAGAGCAGAAACAGCCCAGCATCCGATGGCTGTGATGCAGATTGCACCGGAACAGGGACAGTTTATGGCCTTGCTGGTGCAATTAATCGGGGCAAAAAAAACCTTAGATATAGGAGTATTTACGGGTTATAGTTCCCTGGTGGTGTCTTTGGCATTACCTGCCGATGGTCGGGTAGTAGCCTGTGATGTGAGTGCAGAGTTTACATCGATCGCCCGTCGTTATTGGCAAAAAGCAGGGGTTGCAGATAAAATTGATTTACACATTGCCCCAGCAATGGAGACATTAGACCAATTATTAGCAGCAGGTGCTGCAGAAACCTTTGACTTTGCCTTTATTGATGCTGACAAAAGTAATTATGACGGTTATTATGAGCGATCGCTCCAACTAGTCAGACCAGGAGGATTAATTTTGATTGATAATGTACTTTGGTCTGGTAGTGTAGCCGACCCACAAATTCAAGACAATCGCACTACCAACATTCGCGCCCTCAATGAAAAACTACACCAAGACCAGCGGATTAATTTGAGTTTACTTCCCATCGCCGATGGCTTAACTTTAGCCCATAAGAAATAATTATCCTGTTTTGAATTGCCTTTAGTTACCACTAAAGGCGATCGCTATTGATCAAGCTTTACATCAGGAATGATTTCAATTATTTGGAGTTCTTCTTCTGGTAGTGCTTCAAAAAAGGCCTCGCCCAGTTTTCCCTTGAGTAAACCGGGGGTGCGGGGTTGCGTACGCTCTTGATTTAAACCTAATCGAAAGTAATGAATTACATTATATAGTTCTCCTAGTTTGTCTTCGGGAATGTCTTGCAGTTCTTGAACTATCTTCTGGATAAGCATAACTTCAAAACAATAACTACACTTTGACTATATCTCAACCTAACGGAAACGCCGTTTACGGGAGGAGCGATCGCTATTTTAGTGATTTTAGTATAAATTTTTATAAATTTTTCAGAAACCCTGGATAATATTTGGGGAAAATATTATAGTGAAATTACTGTGTTGCACAGATAAAAGAAACCGAGTGCGATCGCCTAAAATACATCTGTATTTGTTGCTTTGCCATTATTGGGGAAAAATTCATGAAAAAAAAGCCCTTGCTATGGGTAGCCTGTGGTATATTTTTATTCTTATGTCTTCACCTAACAATACCAATCATTTCTACAGCACAAACTCCCAATGTAGCTAACCGCTTACAAACTCTGGTGAAAGCAGATCAATTATACCTAGCAGGAGATACCGCAGGAGCCGAAAAACTTTACCGCCAAGTCAAAACCCCATTTGCTCAGGAAGCATCTAGAATTACTCTTCCTGAGCCAATTACTGACCCAGAGCAACTTTCCGGCGCTGGGAGAGTATATTGGCGCAACGCCACCGAGGGAATGCAACAGGGACTTACCAGTAAAATCTTTGTCCCTTTACAAATGCTTCTAGAAAGACATCCAGAATTCACCCCTGCATATACACTCTATGCAGAAGCCACGAAAAAATATGGTGATAAGAAAGATATACTACCTGTTTTAGAGCGTGCCATCAGTATTTTCCCCCAATCGGCAGAACTAAATCAAGCCCTAATTAAAGCCCAGCAAGAAGCTGAACAATGGTTAGAAGCCTCTATTACTGCGCGTCAATTTGCGATGACTTACCCCGATCATCCCCAAGCCGAGGAATTTACCAGTATTGCTGAAAATAATTTTAACCGCTTTCGTAGTCAACTAAATCAACAAGTGGTATTGCAGGGCATTGTGGGTGCTACAATTGGGATTGTAACTGGTAATGCCAATCTCCAAGCCGTCACATTAGCTCCTTTGCTCCTCCAAGGTGAGTCAGCTATGGGGGCGCAGCTTGCAGCAGTTTATAAGCAGCAATCAACTTTAATAGAAGACCCCACCATTGTAGAATACGTTAGCCGCATTGGTAATAACATTGCCAACTTAATGGGGCGCAATGATTTTGATTATGAATTTAATGTCATCTTAGATGATTCGCTCAATGCCTTTGCTCTACCCGGTGGTAAAGTATTTGTCAATACCGGGGCGATTATGGCCCTCAATTCAGAAGCAGAATTAGCCGGACTATTAGGACACGAAGTTGGTCACGCAGTTTTATCTCATGGATTTGATCGGATAACTAACGCCAATCTCCTGGCAAATGTTGGGCAAATTATCCCTTTTGGCAATCTGATCTCTAATTTAGCAATCCTAGATTATGGCCGTCAACAAGAAACTCAAGCCGACGTTGTTGGTACTCGTGTATTAGCTGGTGCGGGTTATGCTGCTGATGGTTTACGCAATTTCTTTGTTACTATCAAACAACAGGAAAAAGGACGAACTATCCCCGCCTATTTGAGTACACACCCCGCATCTGAAGACCGGATGCGCTATTTAGAAGAAATCATCCAGCGTAATGGTTATAATCGTTATGCCTTTGAAGGTGTGCAAACACACAAGGAAATTCAAGCCAGACTAGAGCAAATTCTGGAGGAAAGTAAACAACAAGAAGATGAAATTGTGCAAGAGTGATCGCAAAAGCCTGTAATATTGGGTCTTGAGATTCTCAAACTGATTCGGCAAAAGTTGGAATATAAAAGAATCCAAATATTATAAATCTCATTCTGTGGGCAGGAAAGCCCACCCTGGTATGGCTCACGCAGAAAAAAGGTGCTGTAATTTATACTGTTTCCACTTCTCCTGTTGACGCAGCCTTTTTTCCGCAGTCAGACTATCAAAGCAGTGAGGACAAGAAATACCTTCTTCATATTGAGGAGAAGCCTTATCTTGCTCAGAAATAGGATATCCGCAACAAAAGCATAACTCATGACTACCTAACTCCAATCCATGACGAACCGCAACCCGTTCATCAAAAACAAAACATTCACCCTCCCACAAACTTTCCTCTGCTGGTACTGATTCCAAATACTTGAGAATACCACCCTTCAGGTGATAGACCTCCGTAAAACCTTGGGAGAGCATAAAAGCTGAGGCTTTTTCACAACGAATCCCCCCTGTACAAAACAAAGCGACTTTCTTGTGTTGATTGGGGTCAAGGTTATTACTCACATATTCCGGGAACTCTCGGAAAGATTTGGTTTGGGGATTTTGTGCTGTTTTAAAAGTACCGATATTCACTTCATAATCATTACGGGTGTCAATGACAATCACCTCCGGGTCACAAATCAAATCATTCCATTCTTGAGGACTGACATAAGTACCCACCTGCTGATTTGGGTCAACTTCTGGTAAACCCATAGTCACAATTTCCGCCTTTAACCGCACCTTCAGGCGTTCAAATGGCTGTGTTTCAGTATATGACTCTTTGTGTTCTAAGTCTGCTAAACGGGGGTCAGAACGCAAAAACGCCAAAACAGAGTCAACCCCTGGACGCGAGCCGGCAATAGTCCCGTTAATGCCCTCTGCTGCTAATAAAATAGTCCCCTTAATACCTTGTGATTGGCAGTAAGACAGTAGGGGTTCTTGTTTCTCGACAAAGTCCGGTAAGCTGACAAATTTATACAGCGCCGCCACTACCTGATTTTTTTCTTGCATAATCTATTGAGTAATGATATAATAATTAAAAATCAGCAAAAACTGTTTCTCAAAGCTGTTTATAGTTGATGGGGGTTTAGCTCAGTTGGTAGAGCGCCTGCTTTGCAAGCAGGATGTCAGCAGTTCGAGTCTGCTAATCTCCATGGTCAAGAGCGTTCAAACACTACAGAGAGATTGTTAGCCGGCATTTGGTAAGTTGCTTTTAAGTTCATATTTTCCCTGGTAGCTGCTGCAATCACATCCTGTAAATTACGCACCCCCCAAGCTGGGTTCTGCGCCCTCAAAGATTCATCAAAAGCAGCGTTACTAGGTGCTGTATGCTCTCCATTTTGTTTAAACGGTCCATATAAATAGAGTATTCCCCCAGATGGCAAAATGCGACCCGCACCAGCCATTAGTCCTAGACAAGTTGACCAGGGCGAAATATGAATCATATTAATATTAACTATAGCTACAATGGGTAAGTCTGGTGCAGCATCTTTCTCTACTGTCCAACTCGCCATACTAGCATCAAGTTCTAAGGGTGGGTAAAGATTATCTGATGGATATTCTTCAGCCCAAGCCTTAATACTAGCACGTAATAAAGGATTTTGTTCAGTAGGTAACCATCGGCGGGGGGTAAGACCGGGCGCAAAATATACAGCGTGTTCACCCGTGCCACTAGCGACTTCTAAAATAGTACCAGTTGGGGGTAACACCTGTAACAGTACCTCTAGAATAGGTTCACGATTCCTTTGTGTAGCTGGCGCGTACTTTCGCCCATCTTCGGGTGTATTCATATTCAAATTACTTAATCCTTTACTTAATCCTTTACATACCAACTACATAATAATCTGGAGAGTTACTTTGCCTAAGTCAATTCGTTCTACCCAACCACCACTCAAATTCATTCCCCATCACTTTAACCCATTTATACTACAGATTTTCCGGTGGTTATTGCCTATTGTGCTACGTTTTCGTACTAGACCTTGGTTACCTGCGGGAATTGTGCAAGTGGAAGGTGAGAATGTGGAGACCTTAGCTAAACTTTATCAACAATTCCAGTCCGGGAAAATTCGCTTTTTGATTGCATTTCGTCACCCAGAGGTAGAAGACCCTCTGTGTATGCTCTATCTACTTTCCTACATTTTGCCCCGGGTTGCACGCCAGCAGGATATTCAACTGCGATCGCCCCTCCATAGCTATTTTCTTTATGACCGGGGTATGACTATATGGGCTGGGGATTGGTTAGGATGGTTATTTTCTAGGGTGGGTGGTGTCCCCATTCGTCGTGGTCGCCGATTAGATAGAAAAGCCATTCAAACAGCACGGGATTTATTTAGTCATGGGCAAATGCCCATCGCCGTTGCACCAGAAGGAGGTAATAATGGTCATAGTGGAATTGTTAGCCCCTTAGAACCCGGTGTAGCCCAATTAGGTTTCTGGTGTGTAGAAGACCTGGAAAAAGCCCAGGGTGATCAGACTGTGTTTATTGTCCCGGTAGCTATTCAGTATAGCTACGTCCAGCCACCTTGGTCAAGACTGAATTGGCTATTAAGTAAGTTAGAAGCTGATAGCGGTTTGGGGGTAGTTGAGCAAGGAACTAATCACCAACTAGAAGTTTACTATCAACGTATTTGTTGTTTGGCTGAGTATTTAATTACCCAGATGGAAGAGTTTTACCGCCGTTTCTATCATCGAGACATACCTAAAACTAACTCTGTGGATCAATCTACCACCCGTAACCAGATGATCATTAACAGATTACATCATTTAATGGATATAGCCTTACAGGTGGCGGAAGAATATTTTGGCGTAACACCACAAGGTAATTTTATCGATCGCTGTCGTCGTTTAGAAGAAGCAGGTTGGAATTATATCTACCGGGATGATCTAGCAGATATTGACGCTTTAGCACCCTTCCAACGTGGGTTAGCAGACTGGGTGGCCTGTGAAGCAGATTTGAAAATGCAACACATGAGGATAGTAGAAACTTTTGTAGGTGTGACAGCTAATTATATTCAGGAAAAACCAACCCCCGAAAGGTTAGCGGAAACAGCTTTATTAATGTTTGATCTGCTCTCTCGGATTCAGGAGTCTACCCTCCCCGGTAGACCTAGTTTAGGTTTCAGGAAAGCGACGATTACTGTCGGTGAACCAATTTCTGTTACTGAACGCTGGCAAAAATCCGCCGGCGATCGCCCTGCTACTCGTCAAGCTGTCAGTCAGTTAACCAAAGACTTACAAAATGCTTTGCAGACCATGATTGATTATACTGTTTAACGCCAAGTGGTTTTTCAACCTTTGGGCGATCGCCTTGTAGCAGCGCTTCCATATCACATCTTGTCAAGATAATCAAATAGATGATTTTCTAGTCAGATTTATCTGACTTTAGCTTTGAGACGGGGGTTTTTAACCCCTGGCTCCCCGTGTAGCATCCAACGTAAATTTTAACCCCTTTTAGGTGGCGACTATATCTGTTGTTAAACGCAAAGGGGCGCAAAGGTACGCAAAGGTACGCAAAGGTTTATTTTCTATGGCTTTGAGAGGGGGGTTTGTAACGCTTCCCTTGGTGGCGATCGCCTTTAACATCGCCTTACCATCCCCTCCCACAGACACACAGATCCCCGACTTCTAGCTAAATCATCCTAGATTATCTGTGATGATGTGAGAAGTCGGGGATCTTGCACCCCCTCCCAAATCTCCGACTTCTTCCATAACCTAGGGAGTTATTGAATACTTGGGAGAGAAGTCGGGGATCTTAACCACCCGACATCTGATTAACAATATTCATAGTTTCCATGCTGACTCTACACACCCGCATTAATAAATCTATGACCTGTTCTTTGTAGTCTGCAAACCGGTAAGTGTTGAATTTTTCTGCAATGGTGGGGTCTTTGGGTTTCTTC
>NZ_JAQMUH010000002.1:0-3543 GCF_028331025.1 Anabaenopsis arnoldii
GGCTAATCCGTGGGTGTACCAGGAGGTGACGAAGGTTGTACCGGTGAGCCAACCGCCTAGTGCTAGGTAAGCGCAGGGGAATAATAATATCCCTGACCAGCCTACGAATACGAAGCGATCGCGCTTTAACCAGTCGTCTAAAGCGTCAAACCACCCTCTTGTACTGGGGGCACGTCCAACTGCGATGGTCATTAGAACGAATCTCCAAATGTTTATAAGTACAGGTCTGCTTATAGATCAGCTTTTAACAGCCATCTTTATGCAGATAGTTTACCAGATTGTCAATCTAGTTTACAAATTTTTACTGACTCTCATAATTATAAGTGCAAATGATGACTTTTTCTAGTTAATTCTGGATTAAATTTTATTTTTTGCCAAAAAAGCCCTCAGAGGGTTGAGGGTTGACCACAGCGACTAATTCGCCATTCCCAATTCCCCATGTGCTAACGCTAAAATGAGTCCTACAGTTACGTTGGACTAATCCTAAATGTTTACCATTGACCTAAGCATCAGAAATACAGCCTTCCCCATATCTGTACAACGTAAGACACAAGAGGATGCTGAAGCTATCTATCAGCTAATTTTGGCCGCTATGCGCTCTGGTAACCCTGACATCGTGGAACTTAAATGTGAGGGTAAGACAGAGAAGAAAATTGCTGTCCGTGCCAGTGAAATTTCTGGAGTTCAGATTGTCGAGAAAGATGGTACAACTACTAGCAGTGGTAGACCACCGGGCTTTTTTGCCCTCACTGCTTCTGAATAACTAGGGTATGAAAATGTCAGAATTTGGCATTGAGGTCAAGAATTTACATTTTAGTTGGCCTAATGGCGCGAAGGCAATCCAATCTTGTTCTCTGGAAGTACCTATAGGTGAATTTTGGATGCTTTTGGGTACAAATGGCAGCGGTAAATCTACATTACTCCGACTACTGGCGGGGCTATTGGCTCCTCAGTCCGGTGAGATTAAGGTTCTAGAACCCGTTGGCTTTGTGTTTCAAAATCCTGATCATCAATTGGTAATGCCAACTGTGGGTGCTGATGTGGCTTTTGGACTGGTAGAAGAAAAGTTACCCCCTGCGACGGTGAGGACAAGGGTTGAGGAGGCGTTGAAGTCGGTGAATTTGTCTACCCTACAACTACGCCCTATTTATGCTTTGAGCGGAGGACAAAAACAACGAGTGGCGATCGCCGGCGCGATCGCGCGGCGTTGTGAAATCTTACTCTTAGATGAACCGACAGCCCTCTTAGACCCAGATAGCCAATTAGAGTTAGTGGCTAGTGTGAGTGGTTTAGTCAAAAGTCGGGGAATGACGGCTCTGTGGGTAACTCATCGCCTAGATGAGTTGAACTACTGTGACGGTGCTTTTCTACTAGAAAATGGCTGTTTAATAGATCAAGGTGATCCTCAGCGTCTGAAGCAAAGGTTGATGACAATGGATAATGGATCAATTTAAATACCCATTTGCTCCCATGCCTTTTTCTGAATAGTTACTAACAATTGAGACGCGCCTTGATCCGGCGCGTTTCTGTTTGGCCAAGCCTTTTGCAGTGAAATCCTATCATCTGATGCAATTTTTTAATGGTTTGTAACATAGAGTTACAAGTAATATTTCAATTACCATGAAATTTATGAATGAATTTTGTTAACTCTAGATAACTGTGATTAAATACCATGCATCGTTCCTTACTACCCGCTGTCTTGTTAGTAGACGGCTACAATATAATTGGCGCTTGGCCTTGCCTGAAAAAAACCCGTGATCGTTCAGGACTAGAGGCTGCACGCTGGGAACTAGTCGAAGTAATGACTAGTTACAGCTCGTTTCTAGGTTATAACACTCAAATAATTTTTGATGCCCAACATCATAAAGCTCCTACTAATCAAGAAATGATTACGGAACTGTTATCAGTTCATTACACTGAGTTTGGACAAACCGCAGACACTTATATTGAAAAATCCTGTGCATCTCTAAGGGAGCAAAAAGCGCAGTCTCTGATTAATCGGGTAATTGTGGCCACATCTGACCGCGCCCAACAGTTGATAGTTCAGGGCTATGGGGCTGAATTGTTGTCAGCACAACAGCTTTGTAGTGATGTGCAAAGTACAATTTCTCGGATGCGACATAAATATCAAAAACCCAAGCAACCCAAAAGTCGGTTTTTAGCCAACTCCATTGATGCCAAAGCACGCCAGCGACTAGCTCAATTGAGAATGGGGTTATAGTAGCCACTGGAATCTAAAAGGCGATAACCCTTTACTAGCAAGGGTTTGGGCTGTAATGTGATCATAATTAAATATCTACAAAAAAAAAGTTTGGTAAAACACTTGCCAAATTCTATATGTTGGGTTTAAGATAATTACTTGTGAGCGTTCCTCAGTAGCTCAGCGGTAGAGCGATCGACTGTTAATCGATTGGTCGCTGGTTCGAATCCAGCCTGGGGAGTTAAAGTAAATAGTTTTGAGTAGAGACAATACTAGAATACCGAACTTATTAGAGAAGTCAGCCAGGGGTATATAATATATTTGCCTTATCGCCAGCAAAGGCTTTATATTGCCAAATCAGTGATACTATTGGGGTAATTATGTCATCTATCTATAGATATTTGAGAAGATAAATCGTATTCACATCCAATCAAGGCGAGCGCCTTTAATATCCAAACTTTTCTCAGAAATCGCGGATATTTTACCCAGTGTCCACAGTAGGTGTTATCCGTGGGCGATCGCACCAGCGCTGCTGCTAAAGCTTGCACTCGGCTTGAGCCGAAGTGCAGATCGCTGTTGACTATTAATACTTCTGACCTGTCAACGGTCAACCGTCAACAGTTAACAGTCAACAATCATGGAAGTTATAATCAAATCAAGCTATACATAAACTATTATGACTAAATGGTTTAATACTGCTGGCCCTTGTAAGCCAAATATCCACTATACCTTACCCACAAGTCAGCGGTTACCAGAGTTAAAACGCCTGATTGACCAACAGAATTACTTTGTCATCCATGCACCCAGACAAACCGGTAAAACTACTGCCATGCTTACCCTAGCACAGGAATTAACAGCCAGTGGTAAATATACCGCCGTCTTACTATCCTTAGAAGTGGGCGCAGTATTTCCCCATGCTCCTGGAACTGCTGAAAGAGCAATTTTAGATGAGTGGAAACAGTCGGTTAAATTTCGCCTACCAACTAATCTACAGCCCACTACATGGACAGAAGTGGGTACTGGTTCCCAAATTGGCACATTTTTAAGCACTTGGGCAACTGATTCACCCTTACCCCTGGTGGTATTCTTAGATGAAATTGACGCTTTAAGTGATGAAACTTTAATTTCTGTATTGCGCCAATTACGCTCCGGTTATCCCCGTCGTCCCCTGGGTTTCCCCCAATGTGTGGCGTTAATTGGGATGCGGGATGTACGTGATTATAAGGTAGCTTCTGGTGGTAGCGATAGGTTAAATACCTCTAGTCCCTTTAATATCAAGGTGCGCTCTCTGACTTTAAGTAATTTCACTTTAGAAGATGTAAGTAATCTATACGAGCAACACA
>NZ_JAQMUH010000025.1:0-8942 GCF_028331025.1 Anabaenopsis arnoldii
CAGGGAACAGGGAACACACCGAACAGAGATTAAGAAGGAATATTCAGGCATTTTCTTCAATAACCAACATTATTTCCCTTATACGGTAAGCCTTTTCGGATTTTATCAAAACAATTTAGCATATTAGGTACTGAAGAACCAAAAAAATTAACTATTGTAGGGTGCGTTACGGATTTCATAGTAACGCATCATCATTGCGCCTTTGGTGGTTGAATAGCTACCAACATTGTTTACCTGGGAATTGAAACAAAATTGCGACATTAGCTTGAACTAACTGTCAAAAACTCCCTCATATATAGCTTTTCCCATGCTCGTGAGGTACAATTTTTTTTAGTTTGAGGGAATAGGGAATAGGGAATTGGTGTGTACTTCATGAGACTGAAAAAGGCTTTATAACTATCTGATAATTTATGTACTGATTGAATATTAGAATAATCTATGTATAAGATTGAAAGTTCCGATAGTTATAATGTTTGGTTTGGCTTGAATTACAACTCGATCAGGTATAATTGGATTAATGAATAAAAAATCAAGAATCAAACAAAATTGCCAACAGCAAAAAATGCGGGCATTTTGCCGTTATTACACTTAAAATCAGGTCTTTAGTTGAAAAAAAATGTGAATATATCTCAAGGATAAAGAAAATCAAACCCATGTATCACAAATCATCCTGATATTGGTTTTGAATGCAACCAAGGATCACATTTTATCTTTTTTTAGAAAATTATTGAGAATATTTAGCAATATAGGTTAAGATTTTGATATATTAAAAGCAAGTAGTCTCATGGAATCCGGGAATAGGTGGGTATTTTTTCTGGATAAAAACAGGCAAACAACAGGATTTTTATGGCTACGCCACGCCAGCTATGGGTTTCAAGCCTTTTCCAGCCTTGATATATATCAAGTATTGCGCTGGGAGTCAGTATGGCTAGGCTACGCAAGCTACCAGGTAAACTCAGCAAGTAGAATCTTTTGAACCAGCTAATAAAAAAGAATACAAAATGAATTTGAAGGTTGCTGTAATATCTCTCCGGGGGTGAGTGAACTTTAATCTAGAGACTTTGTTAACCAGAAAGAAATTTATTAAAAATGATGCTATAAAGTGCCTACCTGCTTGTTACTAGTAAATGCAGATTATTCTCGTTTATTGCTCAGGGTTGAAGCATCGTAGCCAAAATTACATGAGTTTTTTCTCATAATCTTCTGTTCATACAATTCACTAATGAGTAAATTTCGATGAATACTTTTTTTTGTTCTGATCATGCACGAGAAGTCGGAGAAGATATTATTGGTAGTGCTACAAATTATCAAACATATATTTTAGTTGAATGTCCTCAACCCTGGACTTATGAGGCTTTTCAATCTAAATGGGTACCAAATAATTTACAGGTTCTAGTAGAGGAAGTCCGCTGTGCTAGATTACCCGTAAGGTTTCTTTTAATTGCGAATAATTATTCCCATAAAGTGGACTACACCACCCTTTTGATTTATCAAAAACAAGAGGGTATGAGTCATGGATACCAAAAATACGAGTTTAAACTACCACATATTGAACAAGTAGCGGGGGTGGTAAAACAATATTTATGGGGAAAAATATCCGACTATGAAATAGATACAGGTATAACTAGAGATATTTTAGTCTGTACCCACGGTAGCCATGATCAATGTTGCGCTAGATATGGTAGTCCTTTTTATTTCCAAGCTAGGACGACTGTTGCGGATTTGGAATGGGATCATGTCAGGATTTGGAAATCTAGCCATTTTGGTGGACATCGATTTGCACCAACAGCAATAGATTTACCAGATGGTAGATATTATGGTGTTCTCAATCAGGAATCCCTGAGGTCAATTTTAACTCGTACAGGTGATATAGAATCTCTCAGGAAAGTATATAGAGGCTGGGGAGTTCTACCTAGTGCGCTACAAATCTTAGAAAGAGAACTGATGTTATATCACGGGTGGGATTGGTTTAATTATCAAGTAGGGGGGAAAATTATTCAGCAGAGTTTAGATAACAATACAATTTTAGCCGAGTTAAGTTTTGAGGACTCACATGGTTCTCTATTTATTTACGAGGCGAAACTTGTCAAAGACAAAACAAGAACACTGGAAATCAAGGGTTCTTGTAATGCCAAAGAAAATTCTGTATTTGTCAAATATGCTGTAGATAGTATGAGAATTGTATGTAATAAAGTTGCAACTTTGAGTAATTAAGGCTTGCTGATTTACAAAAATCATGAGGTTGTTATCTACCAAACAGCTAGTAAAAATAAGCTCTCAATCATGGCAAATTTTCAACAACAAAACTCAGGGTTTAACAAACCACACCTTTATACAAAACACCAGTTAAGAACCGAGCATTTGCAAATTATGTAACGTAGCATATAGTCCACCAGCTTGTAACAATTCCTCATGGCTTCCTGCTTCGACTAATTCACCTCGCTGCAACACAAAAATTCGATTTACATTGCGAATTGTGGACAGTCGGTGAGCGATAATAATTGCGGTACGCCTCACTAAAACTTGGTTTAATGCCTCTTGGACTAAGGTTTCTGTATTCACGTCTAAACTAGCGGTGGCTTCATCCAAAACTAGAATTTGTGGGTTACGAATTGCGGCACGTGCGAAGGCTAAAAGTTGCTTTTGACCACTAGAAATATTTGTGCCTCGTTGCCGCAGTTTAGTATCATACCCTTGGGGTAATTGTTCAATAAACTCAGCAATATTGGTTTTACTGGCAGCTTGTTTAATTTCTTCAAGGGGATAATAGTCGCCTAAAGTGATGTTACTTTTAACGTCACCAGCAAACAAAAAGCCTTCTTGCAAAATTACTGCCATATAGCGTCGCAAGTCCGCCTGTGCTAGCTCCCGAATATCTACGCCATCTAGTAAAATGCGCCCTTGGGTTGGTTCATAAAGACGGCACAATAGCCGAATAACTGAAGTTTTTCCCGCACCTGTGGGACCGACTAATGCGACTTTTTCGCCGGGATGAATTACGAAACTTAAGTTTTTAATTACATAATCATCGTCTTTGTAAGCAAACCAGACATTTTCAAAACGAATTTCTCCCAATTGTACAGGAGTTTCAAAATCTTGGTGTTCTATCTTACCAACTATTTCATCTATATAACCAAAAGTTGAATCAAATATAGAAAAGCGAGGATGACTAGTATCGCGGATTTCTATGGGTTCATCTAAAATGTTGATAATGCGTTCAATGGCGGTAAAACCAGCTTGGATGACGGTAAATTTTTCGGCAAAATCTCTTAAAGGGTCAAATAGTCGCTGGGCATATAAGATAAATGCTGCTAAAATTCCGAAGGTGAGGAAGTCACCTAAGAGCAACCAACCACCTAACAACAGAACCCCGGCGATCGCCATTAGTGCTATCCATTCTAAAGTTGCTGAAACAGCGGAATCGTAAAAAATGGTTTTATCTATTTCCTGGATGTAACGTTGATTTGTGTGGCGAAATAATTCGGCATTAAATTTTTCTCGTCGGAACAACTGGACTACATTAATACCAACTATATTTTCTTGTAACTGAGAATTTAAACTAGAAAGTTCTTCCCTTACCTTATAATTGGCTTGGCGGTACTTTTGCTGAAAGTAAATAATTAACCAAGTAATGGGTAGGAGTATCAGCAACAGCAAGCAAGCAAGTTTCCACTCAATGGAAAACATAATAGCGATGATCACCAGCATACTGAATACATTGGAGACAATACCGATGGCACCGGTGGAAAAGACATCCCCTAATACTTCCACATCGCTGGTGAGTCGAGTAATTAATTTACCTACGGGTGTACGGTCAAAAAAACGTACTGCTAAAGATGTGACATGGTGAAATAAATCCTGGCGTATTGCGGCTGTGATGTTTTGTCCCAGCTTTTGTAGTATATAACCCTGAATGCCAATTAATACCAGTCGGATGGCGATCGCTATAAGTATTAATATTAGTAGAATATTTAACCCTTCCCTCAAGGGGAGATTCCTGAGTAACTCATAGGTACTTGGTTCATTGCGAATCAGAGAAATCACCTGTCCAATCAACAGTGGTTGCACTGCGTTGGCTAATGCAATGGGTACAAGTAGGACTATTGCCAGTGTCAGCAGTTTTCCATGGCGACGAGCATAGGGCAATAGACGTAAAAATAACCGCCAGTCATTGTTATTTGAGCGGTTGTTCCGGTGGGATTTGTTTACAGATTGGTAATTGCTCATATTCACACTCCCACGGCTAAAAGCACATGGGATTCTTGCTTCATCTAGCCAACTTACTTAGAGGAGTTTCTTCCCATTCGCAGAGTCCACAAGCTTGATATTCCCTATGCCCCACATTACTATTTTATTTTACAATAATGTTTAGATAAAATCAATACTAAGTTGATCTTTGTCATCCTATTTAGGGTAGAAAGTCTAACTTTCTGTGCGTGTGATCGAACCGGCGATGAAGGCTCCCAAAACCGTACCCATCCATAATCCAGTTGTACTACCTTGCCATGTTGCTCCTGGTGTTACCCAAACATTACACATGACTTTTAAGCCCCAAGACTGGTTTTGACAGTTCTGGTTATGTAGCATTGATGTCATGTGTCCACCGATGTAAGCACCCAAAAGACCTAGTGTCACAGCTAAGAATGTGCAAGTTAAAAATCTATTTTTCATCATGATTAATGCTAGTTCTGGCAATGGTGGGTTACGCTACCCTAACCCACCCTACAGTTTTTGGTGTTCTTTGATCAACCTGTATTTCTCATCCCGGCGGCAATACCATTAATAGTTAACAGTGCGCCTCTGAGTAACTCGCCTTTGCTGTACCTAGAATTAATCACACCAGATGTAGCAGTTAGGTTACGTGATTCACGCAAGCGTTTGAGTAGGGAAACTTGGATGAAACCTAAAGGTAAAATCGTACCATTACGTAACTGTACTGAACGCTGCAAGACAGGATCGCCATCCAAGAGCCGAGTATGTCCAGTGATTTTCAGCACTAAATCTCTAGTGAGATAGAATTCGTTGGCAATTTGCTCGAATACTTTTTCTAGTCTGGCTTTATCTTCAGGATTAGCTAATTCTTCCACGTAGTGATGGGCCATTTGCATATCTACTTTGGCCAGGGTCATTTCTGCTTTGGAAATCACCATTTTGAAGAAAGGCCACTTGAGATAAAAGTAGCGTAGTAATTTCAGATGTTCTTCGGGTTCTTCATTGAGGAATCCCTGTAAAGCTGTACCAATACCATACCAAGAAGGCAATAAGAAACGGGTTTGTGTCCAGCTAAATACCCAGGGAATGGCGCGTAAACTGCTGAGGTCTTTTTTTCCTGATGGTCGCCGCGCTGGACGGGAGCTAATTTGTAACTGGCTAATTTCTTCAATGGGGGTAACTTGGTGGAAAAAGTCGATAAAATCCGGTTGCTCGTAAATCAACTGGCGGTAATGTTGACGCGATCGCCCGGCTAATTCTTCCATAATCTCATTCCAAGGTTCGATATCATCAAACCCTGTTCGTAGTAAACTAGCTTCAATTACCGCAGTGGTAATAGTTTCCAAGTTGTACATAGCTAAGTCTAGCAAGGAGTATTTAGAAGCTAATACTTCCCCCTGTTCAGTAATCTTAATGCGCCCATTGATACTGAGTCCCGGTTGAGCCAAAATCGCCTCGTAAGCTGGTCCCCCTCCCCTTCCCACGGAACCACCCCGCCCGTGGAATATTCGCAAATTTACACCGTATCCTTCAGCAATTTTCTGGAGTGATTTTTGGGCTTTATGGATTTCCCAGTTACTACTTAAAAAACCAGAATCTTTATTGCTGTCAGAATACCCTAGCATGACTTCCTGTAAATTGGGAGTGAGGGGGGAAGCTGTGGTGGGGATGGGTAATGATGAGCCGTTTTCTTGACTAGCTTTAACTGCTTCATAGCCACCGGCTAATAAAGCTCGATATAATGGCAATTCAAATAACTGTCGCATGACGCTTCTGGAGCGTTGTAAGTCTTCGACTGTCTCGAATAAGGGGACAACTTGAATGGTTCCCACGGCGATGGCGGGGTCAAACAGTCGGGATTCTTTGGCTAATAGTAACACTTCCAAGACATCGCTCACTTGCCGACACATACTGATAATGTATGTTTGGCAGATGTTGACACCAAACTCTTGCTGTAGCGATCGCAATATCCGGAAAGTTTCAATGACATCGTTAGTTTTTGCCGAAAATGGCAATTCTGACGGAATTAGCGGCCTGCGGGTTTGTAGTTCCCCTGTGAGCCAAGCAACTCGCTGTTCTTCGGATAGTTCGTTATAGGGTTGGGGTAGTATTTGCAGATATTCCAGAATCTCATTTAAAGCATCAGAATGTCTGGTGGATTCTTGGCGGATATCCAACTGAGTTAAGTTAAAGTCAAAAATTTCTACTTGACAGATGAGAGTTTCTAATTCCCCACAGCTTAAACCAGTTTCGGTTAAATTACGTGCAATTAACCGCAATTCTGCTAAAAACTCTGACCCGGAACGATACATGGGGGCTTCTTCTCCTAGGACTCCCCCACTCAGGTTATGGTCAACTTTCACGCCTATACTGGGTGATATTTCTCGGTTATACAAAGATAAATTGCGATCGCGAGTATTTTCCAACCGTCTGAGCACATAAGCCAGCTTTAACCGATAAGGTTCTTGGCGATATCGCAAAGCCAGTGCATCGTACACATCACTTAACTGGGACTGGTCTATCTCCAAAGATTCGAGCAAGTCTGGTAAGACATCGCTCCAGTGCATTGACACACTCAATAATTCAATGAGCTGTTTGACTGATTTAATATATCTTTCCAAAACCATTTGGCGCTGATAACAAGCTGTTTGCCAAGTGATTTCTGGTGTTACCGATGGGTTACCATCTCGATCTGAACCCACCCAAGAGCCAAAAGAGCAGAAGTTTTTATGGGGCGGTTCTAGCCAATTAAAAGTCTTACCCAATGCATATTTTAACCGCTTATAGAGTTGAGGAATGCCATCAAATAACACCTCTTGGAAGTAGTGTAAGGCATAATCTACTTCATCGAGTACCGTCGGTTTAAACTGGTGGAGTTCATCTGTGCGCCACCACAGGCGAATTTCTTCGAGTAATTGTTCTCGCAAATCCGCCCCTTCCCATGGATATCCGCCTACTGTCCCTTCATTGCGATTTTCTACCGCATCTAGTTTTTGCAGCAGGTTGACTACCCGCCTTTGCTTATCGCGGATGGTGTGACGAACTATTTCAGTTGGGTGGGCTGTGAACACTAAACGCACATCCAACTGTGAAATCAGGCGTTGAATTTGCTGGGGTGGCACATTTAGCCTAAATAAATGGGGAAACAAAGTAGCAAATGTACCTTTTTCTTTATTAGTTGATTTATTTACCCAAGTTGTTGTAGAGAATAGACTAATTGTCTGTGTACAAATTTCTTTTTCTTGGTTAACAATCAAGGCATCATCTTCTTGATGGTTAGAAGAATAGGCAGTGTGGGATAAAGTCCCTTCCTGAACTGTTTCTCCTTCCCCTGGTGAATAGCGAGTTAATTGCTGCCGCTGTTCATATTCCTGCTCTATGATGTTAATCAACTGGAAATACAATGCAAAAGCCCGAGCGGCTCGAATCGCCTCATTGATATTCAGTTGTTCAATCAACTTCACAGCAGATGCGGCCTGGTCATTTGTGGCTTGTCCTTCCGGCGAACATAAGCCCCGCAATTGTCGCAATAGTTCCACCATTGTTTGACCACATTCCTGTCGGAGTACTGATTCCCACAATTCTTCTACCACTTGCAACCGATGGCGCAAAAATAACTCTGAGGTAGGGTAAAAATTTACCCCTTGAGACAAACTGTATAAAATAGAACTCATAATTACTGCTCTTGTCAAGCTGATTACTGTTTACATCCTATAGACTTACATCCCATAGACGAAATTAATTCTCAGGGAAAAACCTTGAGGATTTTAGCTTCTAAATATATTTTTTAATCTGTTTGTCTACCTCTGGTGCTTGTATCCCAACTGTTGTTAACTGGAAAAGGGAGAATTGGCAGGCGATCGCCGCGAAACAATTCTTCACTAGCTTCGCCTATAGATTCTAGGGCTTTCACTGTGGCTTTTTCTGCGGTGAGGAGCAGTAGTACAGACGCTGTACCTATTTGTAAAAGAAAAGATGGGGGAATGCTCAACAAAGGCAGATTAAATCCGATATTCTCTGAAGATTTTTGGTTAGTAGAAGTCATTGCTAATTCTTAGTTGTTGGCTGATTGACACTCCCCTACCTCTAATGGTAGGTCTAGTTGCACCACGTGAGTAGGATTCAAGATTAATTAAATAGTCCCTGTCCTCCCTCGGTTTTGATGCTTTCGATTTTTCCATTCTCGGCGTAGTTTCTGAAGGTCTTTAGGTCTAATCCTAATCTATTCTACTGCTTCTCTTAGTGGTATCTGAGCATTTGTGGTGATATAGCATTTCCCATGCTCGTGAAATACAAAGTTTTTTAGTTTTTTGCAAACAGGTATTAAGGAACAAATTTTTGTGTACTTCATTAAGCATGAAAAAGACTTGATCATATGTGTGTGTTGTGTGTATGTTATCGGATTTGGGCAGCCCACAAAGTAACAAAAATGTTAGGGAGGGGGTTGATTGATCAAGGTATTGATAAGTAAATCTAATACTTGCAGCTAATTAAATCAGAAAATTTATATTTCACTAAAAGTAAATACATGTTAAGTTTATTAGAACGGACGGATAAAAAAACCGTCTAATTGGTTACAAAAATACATTGCAATCATAAACAAATGACCACAACCTTACAACAGCGCCAAAGCGCCAACGTATGGGATCGCTTCTGCGAGTGGATCACCAGCACCGATAACCGGATTTACATCGGTTGGTTCGGCGTACTCATGATCCCCACCCTCCTAG
>NZ_JAQMUH010000026.1:0-6495 GCF_028331025.1 Anabaenopsis arnoldii
AATCAAGCATAATTTGCTGTCTAATTATTTAATACAGCAACTCAAACGCCCAAGTATTCCTATGTGCTTGGTTTAATTGAAATTGTCCCGTGGCGCGGCTCCCTCCGCTCCCTATTTGTGCCAGTTGCGTAAGTCCTGATCTAAACATAAAATCTTTACAATTTTTATAACCTTGGATAGATATTCTCAAAAGACCCCCATAAATGTAAAATTGAAGTGTATCTGATGACAGATGAATGAGAAGATTATTTTATATTTCAATATTTCTATGGTTAGATATATCCACCCGGAAAATAACGAAAATTAAATTTATAGCATTTTCCATGCTCGTGAGGTACATTTTTTTAGTTTGAGGTAACAGGGAAAAGGGAATAGGTGTGTACTTCATGAGCCTGAAAAAGGCTTTATAAATAGCTGAACCATCTATTGCAAAAGATATAGGAGAGATAGATATATTTTCCCCATGACAGCTTGATAATAAAAGTAATTGATTATGATAAATTACTCAAATACATTTTTTATGACAAGAATTAATTCTGAAGAATAACTGGGTGACAAAAATAAACTTTAATAAAGTTTGATTTCTAGAATCTATAAACAATAAATATATTTTTTCTATTTTAGCCACGTAAAATATAATTATAAATATCCTTGTATCGAATTGCCTTAGACCCATGGTTAATCATGAGCTTTGAAAACATCCTTTTATTAAGCTGTTAATAGTTTGATTAGCACTTGAGAAAAATAGCAAATACAAACATGATGAATAGATATGGAAAGCACTATGGACGAACCAGATATGTCTACATTCAAATCACAAGTTTATTTTCTGTGCAAATGTCGTAATCTAGCTAAATTAATCCAATTTTCTCCCTGGAAATTACGAGATTTTTGACCCCATAATTCCCTTGGTTCTAAATTGGGGGGTATGTCAACTACATAGATGAGCATCAAACTTGGAAGTTTAATTGCAGCTTTGGCTATTCAGAGAACTGATAAGGTAGTAGGGGGAGTATGTACAACTCGACTGACAAATTAAACAAAACTCAGGAGCATTTAGGAAAAGAAGTCACTGAACTCAAGAAAAAGGAGGAGCACCTGCAACAATCCCTTCTTCTACTGCGTTCTACTCTAGAATCGACTGCTCATGGTATTGTTGCAGTCAGTCTCAAAGGAGAGATTGTCAGCTTTAATCAGAAATTTGTGGAAATGTGGCAAATACCCAACTCTCTGATCAAGTCCCAGAAATATGTTCAGTATCAAGCTTTTTTTGAGAACCAATTGAAAGACCCAGAAGCCTATTACCAGATTATAGGTCAGGTATGCAGTCAATATGACCTGGAAACCTACGGTATGTTGGAGTTAAAAGATGGGAGGGTTTTGGCTCAATATTCTCAGCCTCAGTGGCTGGAGGGTGAAATTATTGGTAGAGTATGGAGCATTTGGGATGTGACGGAATCGCAGCGGAAACCAGAATTCCCGCGGTTAAATACAGAATCAGACCGGAGTCAGACTTTAGAACAAATAAAACAACTAACTCAACTGCAAGGGGATTTCATCTCTAGGTTATGCCATCAATTCCGCACTCCCTTAAATATTGTTTTATTCTCTAATAGCTTGCTCAAAAGGTATATGAGCGACTGGAATGAAGAGAAAATACAACCATTACTTGATCATGTTCAAACAGGTGTAGAACAGATTACCAAGATTTTAGATGATGTCTTGTTATTGGCGAAGGTACAAACAGCTAAACTTAACTATGATACCAAACCATTGAATTTAGTTGATTTCTGTAATCAGTTAATTGCGCAAATGCAGACAAGTGGTAGCCATAAACGCATAAATTTACTACCCCAAGGAGGTTATTTAACAGCCTGTATAGATAAAAAACTGATCGAGCCGATGATCATGAACTTGCTGGATAATGCTATGAAATATTCTCCTAGTGATAGCGTGGTTGAACTTAAACTATTCTGTCAGCATGGGAACGTAGTGTTCGAGGTGAAAGATAGGGGTATTGGTATTCCACTTGCAGATAGACAGCGATTATTTGAGCCATTTTATCGCGGTAGCAATATTCATCAGCCAGGTACTGGGCTAGGATTATTTATTGTCAAAACCCTTGTGGACTTACACAGGGGTAATATTGTTGTGGAAAGTGAAGTTGATGTCAGTACAACATTTAAGATCATGTTACCAGTAGTAACATCCCAGTTATGAGTTTAGTAGACAGTTTGCTGATTGTTCCTTGCTACAAATCCTATTAATAGAGAAATGACACAGGAATCTACGAAAACAATTCTCATAATTGAAGATGATGCTACTACCCGTAATCTTTATTTAATGGGTCTTGAGGCGATCGGTTTTAATACTATAGGTGCTGAAAATGGTTTGGTTGGTATTGAAAAAACACAAACCCATTTTCCTGATTTGGTGGTTTGCGATATTGTGATGCCGGGTATGGATGGTTATAGCGTTCTTTATACCATGCGTCAAGATCCTGTGACTGCGATTATTCCGTTTATTTTTCTGACTGGTAGCGACAATAAGACAGATGTTCGTAAGGGTATGGAGTTGGGAGCTGATGACTATATTACTAAACCTTCTACTTTAGAAGAATTACACAAAGCGATCGCTATCAGATTAGAAAAGCAATCTCTTTTGCGTTGCTGGTATGCAACTGAATCTCAGCAAATGCCAGAATCGGTGGGCGATAATACAAACCGACCTGTCAAATCTAACTCAATTTTTCCAGCCGTTCCCCATCTCAAAGAAGTTTTCGACTATATTGAAGCTAACTATCATCGAGGGATTACCTTATCTAACGTAGCTGATGCCGTTGGTTACTCAGCAGCATACTTAACCACTACAGTGGCGAAAAGAACAGGTGAAACTGTTAATGGCTGGATTGTCAAACGCCGCATGGCCGCGGCCCGTCCTTTATTGACGGATACTGATCAGACAATAGAGCAGATTGCTACAGCACTAGGCTACCAAAATGCTTGTCATTTCTCCCGGCAATTTCGCCAGCATCATGGTGTATCGCCCAAAAATTGGAGAAATCAGAACCAGGTTTCTCAAATTCCTAGTAGTGATAAAATGCTTGGTATTGACCCTGATTACCAAAAATATGCAGCTTTGGGTCTAGGTTAACTGTTTTTGGGTTTTGTCAACTGCTGTAACAATAATTGCATTGCCAACGCCAGCAAACCAATTGCAACTATGGCAAATATCCCAGATCCCAAGGCAACTACACCGACGACTAAAGTACGGACAGCAGAGCCAATATTTACCACCATGGGGTTATCCGAATGGATAGGTTTAGTGGCGAAAGTTGTCGCTATGGATATCATTAGCGAATACATAGCATATCCGAGTCCTCCAGAAAACACCGCTCCTGTGATGCAACGTAAAGGAGTTGGTGGAACCTGATTTTCAGCTTCTGCTTGTGTTACTTTTGGGTCACTCATATGTTCTTCGTGTCTTACTATCTTGGTGGTAAATTTCTACTTCACTCAACCCATTGATGATGTCACCTGAATGCCATGTATCACAGTCTGAGTCACAAATAATTCTAAGTCCTCATCGGGAACTGCAGCCCTTATCTGTAGCTTAACTGCTTGTGCTTGTTCTTCAGACTCCACTAGGGCAAAAACTGTGGGGCCAGAACCAGACATCATGGTTGCTAAAACGCCTTGTTGGGCGGAAAATAGTTCTCGCAGTTGTGACACTTGAGGATAAGCTGGTAAAACTACACGTTCTAAGTCATTGTGTAGTTTTTGGGCAATTTCTCCTATATCTTTATTCAGGATACCTTTAACTATTGGTGCCGAATGCACTGCAGCCGCCCGTGCTGCTAAATTTTCAGTGTCTCTGAGATAAGAACTACCAAATTCTTGGCGATAGGTTTTGTATGCCCAGGCTGTAGAAACTTCTAAGCTGCGATATTTGGCTAATACTATATATATAGTATCCAAGTTTGGTAAGGGAGAAAGTTGCTCGCCTCTACCTGTGGCGATCACTGTTCCCCCGGCAACGCAAAACGGGACATCTGAACCAAGAGTAGCACCCAGTTCTTCTAATTCTGATTTTGTTAGTCCCAGGTTCCACAGTAAATCTATCCCCACTAACACGGCTGCAGCATTTGTGGAACCTCCGGCCAATCCAGCAGCTACGGGAATATGCTTGTTAATCGTAATTTCTACGCCCCCGTATTCAGCTAAGGCTTGAGGAAATTGCGTCGCCATGAGTTCGGCTGCTCGGTAGGCTAGGTTACTTTGATCTGTAGGTACTTGTGGGTGGTTGCAATTGACTCTAATCATTTGATTGCTAAGGGACTGTACATTTATTTCGTCTGCCAGTCCGATACTTTGGAGTATCATCGCTAACTCATGATAGCCGTCAGTCCGGTCGCTGATGATTTCCAGATACAAGTTGATTTTGGCGGGAGCAATTAGAGTGTATGAACGCATTTTGACTGCTCAATTTTAGTTATTCAATACCATATCTTTGTGACGAGCCACGCTGAACTTGTTTGTTTGTGTCCTTGATGTTCTCTGTCTTTGCTTACACAGAACTGGTAGCATTTGTCAATAAGTTGGCTAAAGTTACCCACTGCTGAACACTCAGGTCTTCGGCTCGAACTTGGGGATTTATTTCTAATTGTTCCAGTAAGTGGCTCAGGCGATCGCGTTCTACAATGGATTGCAAATTATTTCTTAACATTTTGCGTTTGGCACCAAATCCGAGTTTTACTAGAGTTTCTAATTTGTGGGGGTCAATTGCTGGGGTTTCTATCTGTCTGGGACTCAACCGCACTACTGCTGAGTCTACTTTTGGTGGTGGGTAAAATGCACCCGCGGGAACGGTACAAATGAATTCACAATCAGCTAAATACTGCACCCGCACACTTAAGGCTCCAAAGGTTCTAGAACCAGGTTTAGCATACAATCTTTCTGCTACTTCCTTTTGTACGAGTAGCACTATGGAATCATAAGGTTCTGGGTTGGGGTGGGCTATAGTACCTAGCAACTTCTCGATGATTGGCCCTGTGATGTTGTAGGGAATATTGGCTACTACTTTATTAGGGTTGTGAAAATTGGTGAATGATGCTAAATGGGATGGTAGGTCTAAGATCAGAAAGTCCCCTTGCAATAGTAAAAAGTTGTCCTTTTTCCCCAGTTGCTTGGCTAGCTGTTTGCACAGGTCAAAGTCTATTTCTACTGCTATGAGAGATTGCACGTGGGGTAGTAAACGACGAGTGAGAATACCGGTACCCGGTCCTATTTCTAAGATGCGATCGCTCTGACGACATTCTGCTGCTTTAATAATTGCATCCAGAGCCTTTTCACTTTTGAGCCAATGTTGGGCAAAGGACTTACGCGGTCTAATCATTAATTTTCCTGACTATATCTGGTTTTGATATTTTTTTTTATTGTAGATACCTAAATTATCATGTTAGACACACCTCCACCCGAATCCTCAAGGTGAGATATGTTGAGACTCTCTGGGGGCTGATGAATTATTTTTGCACAACAAAAAACCCTGGTGAAACTAACCAGGGTGAGAAGGAGAAGTCGAATTGACGATGAGAGATACCGATACGAAAATCAAAAAATCTTAGCTAACGCCCAAGGAAACCAAAATTAAGGTAGCGACAATTAATGTAGCAAATGCAGCTTGGACAGTATATTGACGTTGCTGCTCTTGGCTGGGGTAGGTGGCGCAGTATATTTGGGGTTCTTTGGCATAGTTATTGAGAATACCTTTTTCATTAATAGTTGTGTACATAGTTTTTTGTGTTTGTTACTTTATGTAACCTAATTTAACATTATTATTACAATTTGTCAAGTATGGTTGACAAATAAGATTATATTTGGATTTAGAGTTATGCTGCTCAGTTGGTGCGAACTGACAAGTCAGCCCAAGGGCGATCGCTGTAAAAGTCCGTCTGTTTAGTGTTGGGTTCCCCTATTCTTGGGGAACCATTAGGCAGGTCCCCTGACAGATGATCAGCAAAAGGGTCTAAAGGAAATAGGAAGAATATATATAGTTGGGTTCATGGATTAACCGCTGATATATATGGAATAACTAGCGTTGCTGAGTAAAATCGGGATGATTGGGGTTAGCGAATTGGTATGAAATGCTCCTCTACAGGAACATCCGAGAAAAAAACAGGTCATTTTGACGTTTCACATTCAGATAGAGCAACATTGAAAAACTCAGATCCTGCAGAAGTCTCTCGGATCAAGGGAAAGAAGCCTGAGGATGTGAGCTAAAAAAAAGTTTGTCAAACCCCTTGACGAAACCAGATAGAATAGATATATTAAATAAGTGGCAAGGCGAGAGCCAAAGACACCTGAACCGAGAAAACAAAATACTTTGAAAGTTAAAGAATAACCAATCCTCGTCAAGAAGATTTAGTTTGGGTAGAGAAACCCAAGGTTAATCAAAAATTATAACAGGAATCCGCAATAAGAAGTTATTCGGAGACCA
>NZ_JAQMUH010000027.1:0-2941 GCF_028331025.1 Anabaenopsis arnoldii
ACATAAGAACCTACAATTATTACACAGACATTGCCATGACAAGAAGACATCCACTGATGGAAGTCTTGTAGGTATTCATGACAAAAACCATATCACTGAGGAGCCGTATGAAGCGAAAGTTTCACGTACGGTTTTGTAGACAAGTCGGTTGGGTGACTGACCGGCTTAGTTTAATAGATGTGTGAATTCATCCATCTCAAGTTATGACTTGATTTATATGCTGAATCCTTACGAACGCAAACAGGAACCTGTATGGCTGACTATTATCCGCCTTTTGCGGTGGGATAAACCAGAAGGACGATTAATTTTAATGATTCCGGCTTTGTGGTCTGTATTTTTAGCCGCATCAGGAAAACCGCCTTTACCCTTGGTCGGGGTAATTATTTTGGGTACTCTAGCTACTAGTGCAGCTGGTTGTGTGGTTAACGATTTGTGGGATAGGAATATTGACCCACAGGTGCACAGAACGCGCGATCGCCCCTTGGCTTCCCGGGCTTTGTCTGTTAAAGTCGGGATTGTAGTGGCTGTGGTTGCTTTAGGATGTGCCGCAGTACTCGCTTCTTATCTTAACCCCTTAAGTTTCTGGTTGTCTGTAGCTGCTGTACCTGTAATTCTGCTTTATCCAGGTGCAAAGCGGGTATTCCCCATCCCCCAATTAGTTCTCTCCATTGCTTGGGGTTTTGCGGTTTTGATCAGTTGGAGTGCTGTAACTACAGATATTTCTTTACCCACTTGGCTACTCTGGGGCGCTACTATATTCTGGACTTTGGGGTTTGATACCATTTACGCTATGAGCGATCGCGAAGATGATCGCCGTATTGGGGTAAATTCTAGCGCTTTATTCTTCGGTAATTATGCCCCTTTAGCTATTGGTATTTTCTTTGCTCTGACAGTTATATTACTGGTATATCTAGCTGTATTAACACAATTGGGTTTTTTCTTTTGGATGAGCGTAGTTATTGCTGCTATTGGCTGGATTTGGCAATATTTCAGTTTAATCCAGGATAGCCTACCCAATTCTGTATATGGTAAGATGTTCAGTCAAAATGTCTGGATTGGTTTTATTTTACTTGGGGGAATGATTGCTGGTTCTCTGGTTTAAACCATTTTTGTGGGTTCTCGGAGAAATATCACTCCTCCTCTGAATATTAATTTTTTATACATCTACAGTTTGCCACATTGACTTGGCAAACTGTTTGATTATATACTTCTGCCTATAGAAGGCGGCTGTCCATGGAGAAGATACAACCCTAAAACTGCATCAGTCAAGAAATTTGAGGTTTTGACCTACCCAGAAAATAACTCACGGGTAAAAATTGTCTTGAGTTGCTGCATAATTAAACGGTGAAATTGTCTGTGGTGAGCAGAAACTGCAAGGTTAGTTATTAGGTGAGGAGTAATGATCATGAGTGGACTGAAATTAAAATCTGTAGCAAGTTTGACATTAGCATCTGCTTTGGGATTTGGGGTATCCACAAGTCAACCAGTATTATCCCAAGAAGTAATTGCTACATCTCAACCGGGTGAAATAAATTCCGTAGAGGGAACCTTTTCTCACAGCGCTACTGACTTACAACCCATAGCGCAAACACCTATTGATTTAAATCAATTCTGTAGGGATTATCCCCTCAACTCTCTGTGTAGTCAAATTACTCCCCCTTCCTCAACACCTAGTAGCGCTCCCATAGAAGTTAGACCCACAGAACAAACAAGCCAATCTGCGGGAGGTAAAAAGAGTGGTTGGGCAATTACTCCAGAAATTGGTACTCTAGGTTTAGGAGGATCTGTAACTAGGTCAATAACTCCTAATTTTAATGCCAGGGTGGGGATAAATACTTTTAGTGTAGGGGCTGATATCACAGAAACTGATGTCACCTATGAAGCTGATCTGAGCTTGTCGAATATTTCCACTCTAGTTGACTACCACCCGGCAAAAAATTCTGGCTTTCGTTTGACTGGGGGTTTAGTCTTTCAAGATAATAAACTCAAGGGAACTGGTAGACCAACAGCTGGCACTAATACTATTACAGTTGGTGAAGATACTTACAACGTTGATGTTTTACGATCAGTTGATGCTGAACTTAGCTTTGCCAATAGTGTCGCACCTTATTTAGGTATTGGCTGGGGAAATGCCGTTCAACGGGGTAAAGGCTTGGGGTTTTCTTTTAATTTGGGTGTGATGTTCACCGGCTCACCAAAAGTAGATGTTACACCTGAATTCGGTACTGATGCCACTCCAGATATAAGGAATCAAATCAACACCAGTATAGAGAAGGAAAAAAACAACCTAGAAAATGATCTAGATTGGTTAAACATATACCCTGTGCTTTCCCTGGGCATATCATACCAGTTTTAACATTGCTGAGTGTAAACTTGGCAAAAACATTAAACTTCATTACAGATTAAGAAGTTAAGCAAAACAATGTGATAAGTTCTGATGATATAAAGGCACAGCCACACCAACTAAGAGAAGGAGAACCAAGTGACAGTGGAATCAAATGTCTCAAGGGGCGCAGTTGTACAAAATGAAGACTTCAGCGAATATGTTGCCCATTTGCAACTTCATATGACTCTACAAGCGCGCAATCTGGTTCCCCCTCTCAAAGAGACACTTTCACTTGAAGATAGCCGAGAGCAACTGCTGCACCAAACTCAAGCCAACTTTGAGAAGCTAATTTCCCGCAAAGGGTGGTAAAAAAACAGAAATTTTCGGCATTTTTGTTATAAAACAAAAGCAGATATGTTGGGTCAATACGAAAGTGGCGCTCATCAGGTCTGCTTTTTTGGTATTTAGTTACGAGTCTACAATAATTTAATGAATTTATAGTCATTTATGTACATTTGTAGTATAATATAATTATGAATGTACGATCATTAAATGAATGAAACTATCTGATTATGCAAAAAAGGTAGGGATAAGTTATAGAACTGCGTAGGGATA
>NZ_JAQMUH010000028.1:0-4696 GCF_028331025.1 Anabaenopsis arnoldii
AAAGGCGATCCGCAAGGTGATGGAATTGAACAGTTAGAATCTTATTTAGGGCGTTTGGGTTTAGATTTTGGTTGGTTATTTATCTTTGATAGGCGGAAAAATGCCTTACCAATGGAAGAAAGGTTATCAACTGAAGTTGTGGTGACGGAAAATCAATATAGAATTACTGTGATTAGAGCTTGAGTGTTGGCAAAACTCACTGTTTTTAGCAGAAATAAATGGTATGATTAAATTAATATTAAAATTAATAAAAATGCCCTCGTCACATCATGAATTACAGAGACTATATCACAATTGAACCCAATAAGGGATTATAGGTAATTGTGGCGAGATGTGGTAATAATCCCCTGACCTTTAAGAGTACCTGGTTTCAATCCCTGATAGGGATTATAGGTAATTGTGGCTTATAATAAAATTTACCACAGTATATGGCTGCATATTACTATGGGTTTCAATCCCTGATAGGGATTATAGGTAATTGTGGCACACTAGCAGTAAGAGAAACGCTGTCATCATTCTCGGTGTTTCAATCCCTGATAGGGATTATAGGTAATTGTGGCAAAGTGCCTGTGGTGTTGGGTACAGTACCATTGTTTCAATCCCTGATAGGGATTATAGGTAATTGTGGCATTTATGATTGTTATATATATAGTCAAAAGCCAAAAGTGTTTCAATCCCTGATAGGGATTATAGGTAATTGTGGCTGCCCACCCAGGAAAGCATTGATATATTTGGTTTTCAAGGTTCTGATCCGTCAACCTGGAGATAATATAACTTTTCAGATATCCTGGTGTCAAGAGTAGCATCAAAAAAAAATCCCTCAAACCTTTATCTGGTAAGACTTGCCGAGAATGCGTCAACCTCAAAACCACTAAAAACACTGGAAACTTAGACTATACAAAGGTTCTGATGCGGGAAATTGTCAATCTGATTTTGACACCTACTGGTTGACGCACAAGAGCAGCCAAAAGCGGTTTTGTTACTCCTCCTCAAAATTGTAAGTTTTAAACTTGAGACTCCGGCAATTTTCGGTGACGGTGCGAATTACATTCTCTGGGATTCCATCAGGTAATTGCACCTGAATATCTAGAGTGACTTGGATATCTGCACCGACTAAACCCCCCAGATGTTGGACAATTTCGCTAGTTACTTGTTCAGCATCCCGAATGACCCGCTGGGGGTCTAAATTGACGGAGCCATAAAAACGCCGCAGTTTTGGAGGGGGTGGGGAAGGGGTGTATTCTGTTACCGGTTCTTTTACTGATTTAGTAGAATTACTGGGGTTAATATTAGTTGGGTTTGGAGTTGGTGGGGTTGGGGGTTGTAGTACAGCTGTATCTTGCTGTAGTTGCTGCTCTGCAACCTCGGCTTTAACTAACCAACTTTGGCTGCTGAGGGTAGCTGTAATCCCTTCACAGGCTTTTAACCCTAAATAGCGTCCCTTAGCTTGATCGTAGCCGCTGGCGTAGGCGAAGTATTCTTTCCACAGTAAGGCTGCTACTCCTTCTTGAACAGCATTGAGTAACACTTGTTCATCTTTGATGCGGGGTAGATAGAGATATTGGGTAAAGTATTTCCACAGTGTTTTTAAGTCAACATGATCGGCGTTAGACCAGATATAAGAGTCAAGGATTTCTAGACGCAGACGGGAAGGGGAATACTTAAGTATGAGTTGTTCTTCGTGAAGAAATCTCCGACTAGCCCGAATAATGAAAGAATCTTGCCCAGGAATGCGAATTTCTTCCCAAGTTATGGGCTTGTGCGCATCTGGTTGATGGGGAATTAACAGCCATTGATAAGTGTCTTGAAGTAACAGATTGACATTTTTATTAGTTTCCTCTTGCTTTTGTTGAGCTTGATTGGTTTGGGAAACATCTAAGTTTAAAGAGTCTTTTTCTTTAACAATAGAATCCCAGGCTAAAAATTGACAAACATGCTGGACTAAATTATCTAGTTTAGTTTTATCCACCACCAGAAATAAGAGCAAATTCTTACAATAACGGGGACTAGCGCCTTTATAAGAGAGAATTTCTGTCACTTTTTCTAAGGCTGGGCTATCCTTAGCTTTGCTGCTGTGGCTATACTGGGGAGCTAAGACGACTAACCGCACGCCCATGTTTTCTTCATCGGGAACATCAGCGCTAGAATTGGGGGCTATATGCACCCCTGCAAATTCACCCCGCTCTTTATCGGTTCTCAGTCTGCTGATAATTTCTTCCCAAACTCGGTGTATGTCTTCGCTGATTTGTTGAGCGCGGTCTTGCGCGGTGCGGGTGACGTTGGGTTGGGTAGATATCCAATAACGATTACCGTCACTGACATATATATAGGTAGCTTGGTCGCTCAGACGGCGCAGAGCGTCTCCAAAGATGGCTACACTTTCACCGGGGTGGACACAACCGAGTTTAATTCTGCGGTCTTCTAAACCTCGGTTTGCTGCTTGTAAGGTGGGAGCGGAACCTAGGTAAATTGTGCGGGTAACACGGCGACAGGCGGAGTATTTCCCTAGGTTGGTGTTTTGAGCTTCTAAAAGCATGGGGAGGGAGTTGGTCCCATCGACATCTTTTTCAATTACTGGAACCCAGGAATCTTCTAGGTAACGGGTGAGTTCTGACTGTATTTGACTTTCCCCCATGGGAATATTGGCTGGTAATATCATTAAGGAGCGATCGCCTTGTTCCCAGAGTACAGTAATGACTTTAGCCATGAGTCGTAATACTCCGCGGGTGCGTTGGAATTTATCTAAGCTAGACCAGTCGTTATAGAGACGGTCAAATAATTCTGGATGAATGGGATAGGCTTGTTTTAAGCGGCGTTCATAGTCAGCTTCTCGACATTCTAGGGGAAATTCCTGGGGTTGATTGCGGTACATTTCGCTAAAAGCGCGTACGACAGCATCACGAGCTACGAATAAGTTAGGGTCTGTGAGGTTTTGAAATAAACGACGACGAACAATCTCAAAACTTTCTTCGGCGCTAGCAGGTCGCCAAGGAGACTCAACCCGACCAATGGCATTTTTTAAGCGGTTGAGGGCTTCTCTACCTTTTTCGCCGCCAACTTCAATATCAGAAGAGGGTATACTGACTACTAATAAGGTGCGGTCTGCATTCTTAGCGGACTCGCTGAGGGTTTGGGCAAAGGTGAAATGGGTGTCAAAACTGCCACCGGGTAAGATATTATCATCATGGAGTTGTCGCCCATAGGCTACCCACTCATCAATGAGAATTAAACAGGGAGCATAGCGGTTAAATAAATCTTTGAGAATATCGCCGGGGTTAGTAGCGGTTTCGTCTGTTTCCCGCAACATTTCGTAACCTTCTTTACCGCCCAATTGCCAAGCTATTTCTCCCCACAGGGTTCTGACGACTGTACCATCTGTTTTTGTGTCTGGTTTACCGGGGCGTATTTTGTTACCTACTATCACCGCAGTTTTCACATTTTCTGGTAACTCTGACATCCCGGCGGTGGTTAAAACTGGTTCCAATTCCGGTAGGTCTTTGAGAGGAACACCAAAGCACAGATGATATAATGCCAGCAGAGCGTGGGTCTTACCCCCTCCGAAATTAGTTTGTAATTCAATTACTGGGTCACCACCCTGGCCAGAGAATCGCTGTAAGGCATTGAGCAGCAGTTGTTTAAGTCCTTCGGTTAAATAGGTGCGGCGAAAAAATTCTGTAGGTAAGCGGTACTCGTCGGAACCTTCATCTAGGTAAACTTGCCAAAGATCCGCGGCAAATTCTGCTTGTTGGTAGCGACCGGAAGCAACATCTGGGTGGGGGGTGACTACTTCTCGCCAGGGTTTGAAACCGCTAACGGGATGGGTTTCTACGGAAGTTGCTGCGGCTTTGCGGGTTTCCCTGCGCGCTTGTTCTTCAAAGCGGATGCGTAGGAGTTCTTGTTTTTGCTTTTCTACGTCATCGGCTTCTGATGCGCAAATGGCGGTCAAAAGACGGTTAATACTATCTAAGGCGCGGTAGGTATCATCTGTGGAGAATGGCTGATTGTGGGCCCAGGCGTTACGGGTGAGCATTAATTCACTCACTAAGCTTCTTTCGGCTTTACCCAGAGTTTGGTTAAATACTTCGTTCCACTGATTCCACATGACTTTGAGGACTTCTGCTACATCCTGCTTAAGCATTTGAGCCACGGGGCGGCGTAGGGTGCGGTCTTCGGAAACGAAGGGAGTAGCAGCAACTACCCACTTATCACCATATTTTGCGCCCATTTCCCTTTCTAAAAAGGGATACAAGCCTTTTTGTAGTAAATCTAAGGCTCTGCCTATTCGTTCGCGGTTGTTGATGGTCATTGTTGGTGTTTACTTAGTATAACTGTTAATTTCTATTTTTGTCAATGACAAGTTATACCCCAAGGTTAAAGGTCTGGTGACGGCTGGGGGTAAGGTCTGGAAATGCTGTTAAGTTTTAGCTATAAGCTAGCACTGGATATTAAACCAATATATAGTATATTTTGCAACTGTTGCAATGGGCTAGTGTGCCAGGGGTTTAAAACCCCTGTCTGAAAGCTGAAGTCGGATGAATCCGACTAGGAAATCATGTATAGCAACGGACATATTGGTTAGGACATCATCATTATGGTTTTAAGGGAACAGGGAACAGGGAACAGGGAACAGGGAATAGTGAGTAGGGAATAGTGAGTAGGGAATAGGGAATAGGGGATAGGGGATAGGGAATAGTGA
>NZ_JAQMUH010000029.1:0-6832 GCF_028331025.1 Anabaenopsis arnoldii
TCCCTGTTCCCTGTTCCCTGTTCCCTGTTCCCTGTTCCCCTAATCCCTAATCCCTAATCCCTAATCCCTGTTCCCTGTTCCCTGTTCCCCTAATCCCCTGAGTTATTTAATTTTTTAGTTAAAAATTGACAAGTACAATTAATGGATTTAATGAAAACATTAGATAACCAACTAATTATAAACTTATCTATTCTTTCCTCACAACCAACAGGGATTAGTAACTACGCTCAAAATATCTTCCCTTATTTAAAATCTCTATATCCCACCTTATTAACAGCACAAAAAGACCCAGAATTTAACTGCTATCCAGTTCCCAATAATCTTACCCCCGCTCAAGGGACAAAAGGACATTTGCGCCGCTTATTGTGGACACAGTTCCAACTTCCCCAAATCTATCATCACCTCAAATCTCCCTTGTTATTTTCCCCCTTACCAGAAGCACCGCTTTATAGTAACTGTCGTTTTGTGGTCGTTTCCCACGACTTAATACCATTGCGCTTTCCCAAACCCTTATCACCCTTGACAGCTTACCATCGTTACTACGTTCCCCAAGTCCTCAAACAAGCACAACACATAATCTGCAATTCCCAAGCGACAGCAGAGGATATCATTAATTTTTATCAAATTCCCGCCAGTCAAATCACCCCCATTCTCCTAGGTTATGATCGTGAACATTTTCACCCTTTTCAAGAAAAATCACCTGACAATCCGCCATATTTTCTCTATCTAGGAAGACATGACCCTTATAAAAATTTACACCGGATTATAGCTGCTTTTGCGGAGCTACCAAATAGGGGTGAATATCAACTATGGTTAGCAGGTCCGGTTGATAGGCGTTACACTCCACTTTTACAAACCCATGTCGCAGAGTTGGGAATTACTCAACAGACAAAATTTCTCAATTACGTATCCTATGACGAACTACCAAAAATTATTTATAATGCGATCGCCCTAGTATTTCCGACCCTCTGGGAAGGGTTCGGTTTACCAGTCCTCGAAGCAATGGCTTGTGGGACTCCAGTGATTACTTCTAATCTTTCTTCCCTTCCAGAGGTAGCGGGGGAAGCAGCGATTTTAATTAATCCCTACAACCTAACAGAAATCACCGCAGCTATGCAGATGATAGCTGAAGATATGCAAATGCGATCGCACCTCTCTACCCTAGGTATAAATAGAGCCAGTCAATTCAGTTGGCAAAAAACCGGACTTGCCACTGCAGAAGTTTTATCCCGCTATTTATGAATGTTAGGCTAAAGTTATCTTACTCCAGCCTTCACACAAAAACCCTATGGTTGTGCAAACTCCCACCCAGCAATATTCTATAGAAGAATACCTCGCACTTGAAGAAACTGCTGAGTATCGCAGTGAATACCGTAACGGGGAAATTATACCCATGACTGGCGGCTCTATTAATCACAACCAAATCATTATCAATTTAGTAGTTGCTCTTAGCCAGGCGCTGAGAGAACAAGATTACCGCGTTTACACTAGTGACCTACGCCTGTGGATTCCCCATTACCAACAATACACCTATCCTGATATTCTCATCATTAAAAATCAACCCCGCTTTCAAGACGGAAGAACCGATACAGTAGTAAATCCCAGTATCATCTTTGAGGTACTTTCTAACTCTACCAGCAGTAGAGATAGGGGAGATAAATTTACTTATTACCGTTCCCTCCCGGAATTGCAAGAATATATACTAATTGACCAATATACAATTCATATTGAACAGTTTAGCAAAACTCCAGAAGGTAACTGGCTGTTAAGAGAATCTGACGCTCAAAACGGAATCTTAACTTTAGCCTCCGCAGATTGCCAAATTCCCCATAGCCAGATTTACCAGAGAATAGATTTTTGCAGTAATTCAGATTAAGGAGTTCCCAGAGCTCCTGAGTAGACCAGACCCCGCTGCATATCCAGAGTAAGAATTGCACCATCACGAATTACCTGGGTTGCTGTTTTCACACCCACAATCACAGGGACACCCAGACGCAAGCCGATGACAGCCGCGTGACTGGTTAGACTTTCATCCTCAGTAATAATACCTGCGGCCTTACGGATGGCATCAACAAAATCCGCATCAGTCCGGGGTGCCACCAAAATATCTCCGGGATTAAAATTACTCACATCCATACCAGTGTGAGCCACCCTAGCACGACCACTTACCGAACCCTGTCCCAAGCCAATACCCTGACCTAGCACAGCGGTCACCACCTCAACCTTAACTAAATCAGTAGAGCCGGAAACACCTTGAAGAGTACCCGCAGTCATCACCACTAAATCACCTTCAGACAGGTAGTTATGCTCTTGAGCCACATTGATAGCAGCTTGAAAAGTCTGCCCAGTAGAAGGTAAACCTAGTACCAACAATGGTTTCACACCCCAAACCATCTGTAATTGTCGTGCCACATTCACATGGGGTGTCACAGCCAAAATCGGGGTATGGGGACGGAACTTAGAAACATTCCGAGCTGTAGCCCCTGTTTGTGTCAGGGTCATAATTGCCGCTGCGCCCAATTGTTGAGCAATTTGCCCCACAGCTTGACTAATAGCATTAGGAATAGAACGTCGCTCATCTCGGTGGGAAAGTAGGGCGGAATTTTGTGCCGCTTCCTGTTCCATGCGTTCAGCAATTCTCGCCATGGTAGCCACTGCTTCCACAGGATAATTACCCACAGCAGTTTCATTCGATAGCATCACAGCATCCGTACCATCTAAAATGGCATTAGCCACGTCTGAGACTTCAGCACGAGTAGGACGGGGATTACTCACCATACTGTCTAACATTTGGGTAGCCGTGATGATGGGAATCCCTAAGCGATTGGCTGTAGCAATCAACCGCTTTTGCAGCACAGGGACATCTTCAGCAGGTAGTTCTACACCCAAGTCACCTCTAGCCACCATCACACCATCACATAAAGCCAGAACTTGTTCCATTTGTTCAATGGCTTCATGTTTTTCAATTTTGGCAATCACTGGAACCTGCTTACCAGTACTAGAAATTAACTCTTTAATTTCGATGATGTCCTGGGGGTTACGTACAAAGGAAAGCGCTACCCAATCTACACCCTGGTCTAGACCAAACATGAGATCCTCGCGGTCCTTGTCGGTCATGGCCTTAATGGATAGGTAAACACCCGGAAAGTTAACACCTTTATTGTTAGATAACTTACCAGCTACCGTCACACGACAATGTAAATCGCCTTTGTCAGGGTTGATATCCTCTACCACCATTTCTACTCGCCCATCGTCGAGGAGGATTTTCGCACCTACAGGCACTTCTTGGGCTAAATAGTCGTAGGTAACACAGCTAATTTCTTGGGAGCCGACAACTGGGCGATTTGTCAAGGTGAAGCGATCGCCTTTTTCTAAAATTATCGACCCATGTTCAAACTTACCTAAGCGAATTTTTGGCCCTTGCAAGTCTTGAAGAATTGCCACAGGTTGATTTAATTCAAAGGCAGTTTGCCGAATTAAGCGAATACTACGCTGATGGTCAGCATGAGTACCGTGGGAGAAGTTGAGCCGCAGCGTCGTCGCACCAGCTTCGATAATCGCCTTCAGGTTTTCTGGGCTGCTAGTGGCAGGCCCAATTGTAGCAACAATTTTTGTCCGGCGTAGAGAGTCTCTTAATTGCATAGGGGCTGATTCTAGGGGGCTATCTCTATCTAGAGATTCATATTAATTTAAGGGGCGTTTAGTTTTCAGTCTCTGTTATATCCATAACCAACAGAGGCGGAGGATGAATGGGGGTGTGAGAGTCACTCGCAACAGAAATGATAATTTTACCCTGGTTAAGATTTCCCAAGATTTGTGAGATAGAGTAGATATCGTACACCAAACTGGGTTCCATCCTCCTGAATATAGATTTTTCAGTCAACTCTTTATTGGTTGCCTAGACACCCTACGCGAGCAGAAAAACTTATCTCTCGTCTGGAATCATAGCGCTATTCATCTGGGCTTCGGCAAATATCAAGTTAAATCTTGCTAAATAAAAGCTTACAAAAGTTTATTATTTACTCATGTTTATCGTATATTCGTAATGTTTCATTAAACAAGGAGTTAAGAATGCTCACATTGGAGGCACAGAAGTCACTAAAAATCCCCCCCAAGGAATTTTTAGCGCCTCCTGGTGATTTTAATCCCACACTGCTACTGTTTCTGTCCACAGTAACAATGCTGGTATTATCTAACTTTGGTTACTGGCTCTGGCAGTGGCCAGATTGGTTGTGCTTTACCATTAATACCATTGCTTTACATTGTGCAGGCACTGTGATTCACGATGCTTGTCACCAATCTGCCCATCGTAACCGAATCATTAATGCCATGTTAGGCCATGGTAGCGCCTTGATATTAGCTTTTGCCTTCCCCGTATTTACACGGGTGCATTTACAGCATCACGCCCATGTCAATGACCCTAAGAACGACCCGGATCATTACGTCTCTACAGGGGGACCGTTGTGGTTGATAGCGGTACGTTTTTTGTACCATGAGGTGTTTTTCTTTCAGCGGCGACTGTGGCGTAACTATGAACTATTAGAATGGTTCATTAGCCGCTTAATTGTCGGCACAATTTTTTATATTTCCATTCAGTATCATTTTTTAGGTTACATTCTCAATTTTTGGTTTATCCCGGCTTTTTTAGTGGGGATAGCACTAGGATTATTTTTTGATTATTTACCACATCGTCCCTTTGTGGAACGCGATCGCTGGAAAAATGCCCGGGTCTATCCTGGTAAACTCCTCAATATCCTGATTTTAGGACAGAATTACCACCTGATTCATCATCTGTGGCCTTCTATTCCTTGGTATAATTACCAACCTGCTTATTATGCAATGAAGCCGTTGTTAGATGAAAAGGGTAGTCCTCAAACATCAGGTTTATTACAAAAAAAGGACTTTTTAGAGTTTGTTTACGATATTTTTATCGGGATTAGATTTCATCGTCATCACCAATAGAAATACCCCAGCCCACCTTGGGTGGGCTGGTTTTGTGGACACAAAACGTCAAATCTCAGTAGATAGGCTTTGAGCGTAAATCACCTCAATCTTGCTACCAAGTTGCAATTTTTCTAAAGATTCGGTGAAAAACACAAAACCTTTATATGCTGTGAGATACTTATAAATTTTTGTGAAATACCCTTCACTTGTGACAATTACTAGTGGCTGCTCCATTTTGGAGAGAATGGTCAAAAAATCTTCTAGTTTTACGCACACACCAGTTACCCGCTCATTAAACATTCTCCCGCCCATGGCAGCAGCTTGAGCCGCATCACTACCGTAATAGCTCATTTCGTGTTAATTTTTACATATAATTGACAGTCAAATTTTAAACTTTTGACTTAACTGCCTGCTGTGATGGTTGTAACGGCTGGGATAAACTCCAATCTGGACGTAATTTAGCAGCTTGGCGTAAATAAATATGATTAATTGGTGTAGAAGCTGGAAGGTAAGCGTGGATAAGAAACCGAATGCAACGCTCTAAGCTACCTTCGACGTGCATTTGTTGTACATCCAACATTGCCACATTATCCCACCCAGAACGCGATCGCGCAATGGCCGCCGGAAAAATCGCATCTAAATCACGTGTCACCGAAAAAGTCACACTAATCATCTTTTCTGGCTGGAGTTGATTCCTTTGTTCTAGTTGATCTATTAGTTCGGTTACCGCTTCTCTAATCCCTTCAATAGTGTTTTCAGCAACGGTTGTTGCTCCGCGAATAGCCCGCATTTGCCACTCCACGCCAAAATCCTCCTTACATTACTCATTGGTCATCAGTCATTGTAAATTTTTTACAATGACTGCTAATTATTTAAGGTCGATATAACCACAGTGGCAGACCACTGGTAGACATTTCAAATTCCAACCAATCAATTCCCGCCCCCAGCCCTGATGAAACCAGACGGCTTCCGGGTAGAACGCGACTCAATAAAGGTTTTCGTTCTTCTAGGGTATAGCAGGGTGTCTTATCCGGATCAAGACCCACCATTTCCGCCGTCCAGCGCAGTGCATCCTCTTCAGTTCCCAGACGGTCTACAACACCTAATTCTAAAGCCTGTTCCCCGGTGAAAATCCGACCATCAGCAAAAGTCTTAACAGTTTCTAGTTCTAGAGAACGCGCTTGAGCGATGGTCTTGACAAACTGCTGATAACTCACGTCAATTAACTCTTGCAGGATGCTTTGTTCTGGTCCAGTCAGTTGGCGGTCAAATGCCAAAATATCTTTGTAGGGGCCAGACTTGATGACTTGGAAGGACACACCGATTTTTTCCAGCAACCGTTCTAAGTTGTTACCCCGCAAAATCACACCAATACTACCAGTGATTGTACCAGGGTTAGCCATGATATGTTCTGCTCCCATGCCAATGTAGACACCGCCAGAAGCCGAAATATTGCCAAAGCTGGCGACGATTTTGATTTGATTGCGTAACCTCTTCAGGGCGCTGTAGATTTCTTGAGAATCGCCCACTGTACCCCCAGGACTATCAATACGCAGGAGTAAAGCGGGAAACTTTTTCTCTTCTATGGTTTTTAGGGCTTCTAACACGCGCTTGCGAGTAGAAGCACCGATAGCACCAGTAATTTCAATCCGGGCAATTTGTTTACGAAACTTAGACTTGAAAGGCCAGACCATGAGCAGTTAAAAAACCTCTGTAATACACTCAATATAAAATGCCTAGCGATGAAAAGAGTTTGTGAAATTATAGACAAATCTACAAAGTCACTTTACCAGGGGTAAACCTGATTGGAGTTACTCCTAACCCCTCTATCCCGTCTGCAAAAGCGTTCAGGACTGCTTTTCTTAATATATTGTACGCCCCATTTAAA
>NZ_JAQMUH010000030.1:0-5887 GCF_028331025.1 Anabaenopsis arnoldii
CACCTATGCTATTGGTCATGTGACCGTACTAGCTAAGTCATTTAGTTACGCTTACTAATGACTTGAATCGCTGCATTTAATTAGGATCTCAGTTTACTAGATAGCTGTTCAGGGATACACCTATTAATTATTATCCCTGACGGCTAATTCCGGAAAAAACTATCGCTACAAATACTTGAGGAGCAATAAAATGGCTAACATTATTCTTTCTGAACTCAACAATGCTGGTGTGGAATTATTTCAAGATTCTGAAAGTTTTCTCAATGAACTTAAAGATGTAGATGCTGTTTCTGGAGGTGAAAGCAGTGTTTCTAATAGTGGATATGTCAGCGATATTTCTACATTAACTAAGTTAGCTGAAGCTTTTGTAAGCACCTATGCTATTGGTCATGTGACCTACCTAGCTAAGTCATTTAGTTGGGGTTACTAATTTAATTAGGATCTCAGTTTACTAGATAGCTGTTCAGGGATACATCTATTAATTATTATCCCTGACAGCTATAGCATTTCCCAGCGGGGAATCAATTAGTGTCTACTTGATTAGACACCATCAGTGAGGAACTTTTCCAGGTTGGGGACATCTACCCAACTTGATGTTGTGTGAGATTTATGAGATAAATCCATTAACAGTTGAGAATAAACTCCTTCTCGCAAGGATGGGACTATTAGCTGTTGGCGTTCAATTCCTTGTACCCATTGGTCTACTACACGGGTAAATGCACAAATACGCCCGTCTGGGTGATGTTGGGGAAAAACTAACCGGTTGGGTATTTCAATTTCTTGGAGAGGTTGACCAGGTTGGCAACCCCACACGCGAAATCCATGTATATAATCTTTTTGATTTTCACTACCTAAAACTAGGGTACCGCGATCGCCATACACTTCTATCCAATGTGTGCGAGATGCGTAAACTACAGCACTGATAGCAAGTTGACAAGGTGTACCATCAGCTAATTCTAAAGATAGCAGACAGTTGTCATCTGTATTGACTGGTTTTAATTCTCCAATACTGGGGTCAACCCGTGCGGGAATGGCGGTAGTCAGGTAGGCGTTTAATCTGCTGACTGGTCCAAAGAGCCAGGAGATATAATCAAAGGCGTGGGACCCTAAAGAACCTAATGCACCGCCTCCCTGTTCTTGACAGGAATACCAGTTCCATGGGCGTTCGGTATCCGCGCGGGAAGAACCTAACCAATCAATTTTAATTAAGCGCTTGTTACCTACATAGTTTTTAGCTAATAATTCGGCGAATAATTGCCATGCTGGAACAAAGCGAAATTCAAAATCTACTATAGCAGTTACGCCTTGGGCTTGGGCTAATTGATATAATTCTTTAGCTTCTAAGACATTTAAAGTTGTGGGTTTTTCTAATAATAAGTGTTTCCTGGCTTGCAGGACTGCTTTAGCCATTTCATAGTGGAGAAATGGGGGTGTTGCTATACTCACCGCTTGCACTGCTGGTAATGCCAAAATATCGGTAATATTGTCGCAGGCGTGGGGGATATGATGAGTTTGGGCGATGGTTTGGGCTTGATGAATATCTCGATGATAAACGGCGACTATTTCGGTGCGATGATGGGCTTTAAATCCAGGAATGTGGACTTTTTGACCAAATCCAGTACCGATAACTGCCACGCCGATTTTATTTTGATTGATGGGGATTTGAGAAGGCATAAAGTCAGGATGGGGTTTTACCGTTAAAATTTTAATATTTCTCGGTCATAGTTATCGGGATGGGGTTCTGTTTCCCAGACTATACCTTCTCCTGGTTCTAATGCAACCTCTATATAAAGTTGTTCCACCGCAGTGGTGGCTATATCTTCATTATTGGGAAATGGTTGTAAGTCTTCGGTGAGGAGTCTGAGTTTAAAACCCCCAGGAATGCCTGCGCCTATGATAGTATGACGTAACTCAAACCGCCAATGTGTGATGTGGGGTTGACCTTGGGGTGTAATCACCAGTTCATATAATTGACCCGCGATCGCTAGTTGGCGCGATAAAGTCACTCTTGGTTGATTTTCCGTGATATTTCGCGCCCCAGCCCTATTGGGTTGCAGATTGATCTTTTCCCACCCGACTACCATTTCCGACACACCGCTGTTTAACCATTGTGTGACTGAGCGTTGTTCTGGTAGTCCCAAACGTTGTTCATATAATCGTTGTCGCCAACCTCCATGGCCAATTAATCCCCCCCACAATGGAAAAGGCACTGTTAAACCGGGGTTAATTATGGCTGGATTTCCCAGGCGGGTAATTAAATTTTCCGCTTGTGCTTGTGGTATATTTGGTAAGTCTATGATGGCAGTTCGTGTAATTTCATCACTGCAAAATTCTCGCGCTACCCCTAATACACTCATATCGGTAATAATATAATCTTGCTCCAGAGCATAGGTGCGATCGCTTGGCTGATAATTACCTTTGGTTTTGAGTTGTTGATGGGTACAATAGCCCCAAACCCTAACATAGCCATCATCTGGTTCTACTTGCACTCCTAAGTAATAATCCCCCGCCCAGGTAGGAATATCTACCCATTCCTGGGGTACACGCAATTCACTACAATCAATATTTTCACTGGGAACCAAAATAAATCTCACTGCGTCTACTGTGATAGCAGTACCATTGACTAGCTCCGAAAAACTAGGTAAAGCGGTGGTATTAGGCCAAACTTGGGCTTGGGGTGTGAAGTCTGACTGTAACCAAGGTAAGACAGCACCCAAACACAGTTGATTGATATAGGCTTGATAATTGTTCCGAGAGTGAATTGCAGATTGTATAGTATCTGGAATTGCTAAAATTATGTCTGTAAAAACATAATTTAAGATGGGGGTATTAATATTCATGGGGTTTTCTCCGGATAATTTGGCGGCTTTTCCTCTACGCATTAAGTAGAAATGCTGTAGTGTTTTTGCAACCATTCCTCAATCACAGGACTCATGCTAGTTAGTAGGTCTGTGTTGACGGAAATATGCAAAGTATTCCGACTCCAATTAGCCAGAGTTCGCAGTAATATTGTTTTAGCTGTTGTCAATCGCCGGGACACTGTATATTGCTTGATTTCTAACTGTTTGGCAATGACATTTTGATTGTGCTGTTGACCATAGTATAGTTGTAAAATATTTTGCAATTGCGGTTCAAGTTGGGTGATGGTATCCCCTAAAAGTCGGTTAATCTGCATTTGCACACCCGCGCGGGTTTGGGCTTCTTCAGCGGCGATAATTCCATCGATTAAAGATGCTGGTTCGGTTCCTGGTAGATCTACCCCTGGTAGATAATCAAGGGAATCCTTCCGGGGGTAAAGATATTTTCTCACGGCTGTTGCCGCACTGAGGAGCCAATTTTCTAAGGTTTTGGGGTTGACTTTAGAGCGAGTTTGTGTATTATAAATCTGGGCGATCGCTTGCCAAATTTGCTCATCTGGTGGAGCTAGTTGGCGACAATTACCAGGTTGGGGGATATATAAAGTTTTAAAACATTGCCAAGCCACAGTATAAGCGTCAATGGTATCTGAGGAGTACCCAGCATTTTTGAGAGCGTCATGGAAACGCATTTGTGATGTTTTCCTTAACAGACCCCAGTCTGTACAAATATCCACTTCCCCAACTTGGCGACAATATTCCCGGATAGCATTCCCAAACACAATACTGGCATAACTTTTCAAACTACTGCTGTAATTAGGATTAAAACCTTGGAAAACTTTATTAACTTGGGCGATCGCTATTTGAAAACAATCTGATATTTTGTATTGGGTACTCAGGAAGTTAGCGACTGTTTTTTGAGAACTCCAATAGCAAGCTTCTTGTAAATATGCTGTCAGATGTTGCTGCGCCAAAAATTTAGTTTCTGCAACTTCCCAAGACTTATACCAATATATAACCCAAAAGTTTTCAGTTGTATTTTTTGTGGTTTGTTGCAGACAACGTTGAATGCTGCGACGCAATCTTGATTCTGTCGCCCAATGACTGAATCTGTCTCCCTGAAACTGTAAGAAGGTGGAAAAAATTTCTATGATAGTAGGCCGGGGTTGCATAAAAAATGAGAAACTGACCTAAAGGAAAAATCAAAGGTAAAACAATACCAGCACTTTACTACACAAAAGATAATCACAATATCTAAAAAAATGCGGTTGATGTTGATTCACCAAAGAATATTATCTAAAAGTTGGGATAACAAATAATATTCGGAAATTTCAATAGATCAAGATTAATAGTTTTAGCCGTTACTAATAATCATTACAGGACTGTTTGTGATCACAAATAATTGCCTGGGTCTGGGCGAATATGATGCTGTGCTAGGTGGTAGCCAGGAAAACTGAAAATAAACCTCTATTTTATACTCTTTAACTCACGAACTACACTGGTGGTCAAACTTAGGCAATACAGATTAGCCAGTTTAGTGTACAATTTATAAGGAATTTACCGAAAATAAAAGATGAGATGGTTTCGGCTCCAAAATAAATACTAAAATCGCAAAATCTAGAAATTATTATGTTGATAAGTGCCGTTGTTGCATATTTGCATTACTTGGGGTTGATGTTGTCTTTTGGAGCGCTAGTTTTAGAGATATTCATCTTAAACTCTCAAAAGGAGTTGAGCTTAAATGAGGCTTGGAAAATTGTCATTGCTGATACTGTGTATGGTATATCAGCGGTAATGATTTTGGCTACAGGTGTATTACGTGTTCTTTACTATGGTAAAGGCTCGGAGTACTATTTAAATAATCCTGTTTTTTATACGAAAGTAGCTATCTTTCTGTTGGTAGGTGGTTTGTCTTTGTATCCGACAGTTTCTTTTATTAGTTGGGTTCCTGCTCTCCAAAAGGGGACAGCCCCCAAGGTTGAATCAACTCAAGTAAATCGTCTGATCTGGTTAATTAGAACTGAAATTGTTGGTTTTGCACTGATTCCCCTGTTGGCTGCACTCATGGCCAGGGGAATAGGTTACCCAGTGAGTTGAGTAATTATAAGGTGGCTAGCAAATCCTGCAAGCGATCGCGACCATCCCGAAACACAGGCCAACCGTCCCCCACCAATACAGCTTCTACGTGGGGTAGTGCTGCTAGGCGTTGCACAGAAGCCACAGCCGCTTGACGGTTGAGCAACTTCTCATCAGGTAAGATGGTTAAACTACCAGCCTTGCGAGCGCGTACAAGGTCTCCGGTAATCAAAGTTGTTTCCTCTAGTAACAAGGCCAACTCCCCCGGTGTCTTAGAACCGTGAAGTTCTAACACCTTTAATCCGGGGACAACTTCATCACCATCACCTAACCAGCGATCGCAACGTATGGGAAAATTATCCTTTTCCTTCACAGGTCCGGCGATTTTAGCATAAGTTTGGTCAGCGATTTCCTTAGCAGACCTGATATGCTCAGAATTAGTCAACACAATCCAAAGCACACCACCGAGGGATTGCAAATGATTCCAATCATGATTTGATAAAGCTACTGGGTCAATGAGGATATTTCCCTGTGGACGCACCCAAGCAACCCCATGGAAATCAATATTTCTTGTGGGATTGAAAGTAGACCAGCCATATAGATCGGGACGGTGTAGAGATTTCATAAAAATTCTGGTTTAGTACCTTCAATAGCTCTGGATTTATAGTTCAATTTCAATAATGTATCAATAATCCCATCTTTAATTCAATGCTTATAGCCATTTTTTGGCAATTAGTCCCTGGGTGAGCAGCTTAACCACTCAATTACTCGCAAAGTATTTTAGAGGATGTTTGTCAAGTTTTGACCCCACCCCCTTCCTTACAAGGGTAGGTTTTTAATATGATCTGTGAAGGCAAGACCACCGAAGACAAGGAAGGAAAGTGGACAAGGAAGATTTTATCCGGACAATGGTCTTTTAAGGGGCTATTTTTCTTACTAAGAATACAGACTTTGTA
>NZ_JAQMUH010000031.1:0-3141 GCF_028331025.1 Anabaenopsis arnoldii
AACCCTCCCCTTGTAAGGGGAGGGGACTGGATTTATTAAAAATCCAACTTCACACTTAGTGTATCAAATATTGTTTGACCCCTCCCTAACCCTCCCCTTGTAAGGGGAGGGGACTGGATTTATTAAAAACCTAACTTCACACCCCGAATGGCATAATCTAGTAACTCCATGGGGTGCATGACTGAAATGGTTTTACCCTGTAATTGTAAATGCTTGGTAATTTGCAAGGTACAACCGGGATTAGCAGAAGCAATTAACTGTGCGCCTGTATTTAACAAATTCTGTACTTTTTGCTGACCTAACTCCTCAGCTACTTGTGGTTGCAGCATATTATAAACGCCGGCACTACCACAACACAAAGCTGCGTCTATAGGTTCGGTTAGTTTCACGCCGGGAATTTGTTGTAATAATTGACGTGGTTGCACACTAATCTTTTGTCCATGGAGTAAATGACAGGCATCTTGATAAACTAAATTTAAAGGCTGATCACTTAAGGGGGATAATTTAGCTGTCAATCCTACTTTGACTAAAAATTCTTGAGCATCTTTGACTTTAGCAGCAAAAGCCTGCGCCTGGTCTCGATATTCTGGGTCATCTTGGAGGATGTGACCGTATTCTTTTAAAGTATGACCACAACCAGCAGCATTGATAATGATAAAATCTACATGGGTATCGGCAAAACTGTCAATCATTTGTTTTGCTAAACTTTGGGCTTGTTGGGTTTGTCCTTGATGTTCTGGAAGCGCCGCACAACAACCTTGAGATTTAGGAATTACCACCTCGCAACCATTCGCGGTTAACACCCGCACGGTGGCCTCATTAATGGGGGAGAAGAATAACCGTTGTACACATCCCAAAATTACCCCTACCCGGTAACGCTTTTCTCCTTGGGGGGGAATAATATCTGGTAGGTTATCTTGAAAGGATTGCAGGGTAATTTTTGGTAAAATTGATTCCATGGCTGCTAAACGGGGAGATAGTTTTTTGAGTAACCCTGTAGTTTTTACTAATTTTGGTAATCCCAACTTTTGATAAACTAGCAGGGGAAATAAAAACAGCCGTAATAAATCAGGATTAGGAAATAAGGAAAATATCAGTTTACGAATCAAGGTATCTGGTAAATTGCGCTTATAATTGCGTTCTACTTGGTGACGAGTGGCGGATATTAATTTATCGTACTGCACGCCGGAAGGACAAGTACTTACACAAGCTAAACAACCTAAACAAGAATCAAAATGTTGTACTGTGGCTGTATTTAGAGCTATTTCACCCTCGTTAATTGCATCCATTAAGTAGATGCGTCCCCTGGGTGAGTCCATCTCTTTACCAATCACCCGATAACTTGGACAAGTGGACAGACAAAAACCACAATGTACACAACTATCAATCAATTTGGGATCGGGTGGCTGATTGATATCAAAACTTTTTAAATTCTTAATCCTAGTAGTATGATTCGCGGAATTGTCAGAAACTTGCATATTTAAATTCTTCCCCTCTCTATCTGGTGTGTTTTGGTAGCTGTGTGGTTGTTTGCTTAAATCCCACCCACAAACCGACCCGGACTGAAAATATTTTTACTATCAAACTGTTTTTTAATTTGGCGCATCATATGCAAGGAATTACCAGTATATCCCCAAATATCTATGGCTTGTTTAACTGTGTTTGGTGCTGTTAAGATGCTCAAGAATCCCTTGTGAGACTGACAGCGATCGCGCATTTTTAAAACCTGATTTTTATCTTCCAATTGCCACAGACCCAAACCACTAGACAGATGAATCAAACCCATACCTGCTTGACTCAAAACCTCCACAGATGCACTAGGTAATACTCCTATTTTGCAGGTAATTGCCGAATCTGTGACGGGTTTATCCATTATTTCTCGTAATCTTTGCCATAGATGAGCGTCATGTTCATCCATATAAATTGTCCCTTTTAAACCCAATTGTTCGCCTAGTGCTAACAGTCTACCTGACTGTTCTTGGACACTTTGACTAATGCTTTGGAAACGCGCGATTAGTCCCATACCCTGATTCTCACCTAGGGTAGAAACCAGTTGTGTGGAGAGCAAATCAGCCTGAGTTGGTGTTAAAGCACTATTACGCAGGGTGGTTGCAGCTTGGGATATGGCTTCTGGTTTACCTGTTAGCATCACTGTAGCGGATGCTGCGGGTAATGGATATACCCTTAAAGTTACTTGACTAATAACACCTAATGTGCTGTAGGAACCGGTAAATAATTTCATTAAATCGTATCCGGCAACATTTTTCACTACTCGCCCCCCTGCTTTGGCAATTTCCCCATCAGCACGGACAAAGGTAATACCTAGTAACTGGTCGCGGACACTCCCATAACGTTGTCTGAGGGAGTTGGTATCAGCTGTGGCGATTATACCGCCTATGGTTGCTAATTGCGGTTGACTGGGGTCAAGGGCAATAAATTGGCGGGATTTGGCTAAAATTTCTTGGAGATGGCAAAATTGCATTCCTGCTTCTACGGTGACGGTTAAATCACCGACTGCGTGGGCAATTAGTTGGTTGATGCGTGCTGTACTAACTATGATGTCAATATCTGTGGCTAAACCACCCCAGTTGATTTTACTAGTTTTTCCTACCGGCAGGACGCGCCAGTTTTGATGGTGGGCTTCGGCGATGACTGCTGCTAGTTCTCCTTGGGTGCGGGGATAGACGATACAATTGGGGGGTTTTGCGGATGAGATCGCCTGTTGGATGTGTTTTTGCTGTTTGGGTGGGAGGTTTTCCCAAGGATGGATGGCGGTTTGTTCGATGATAGATGCAAGACAAGAGGCGATCGCGTTCATCAGTTTTTTTTGTTTTTAGTCTCCGTATCTTAATATCTATCAAAATAATGCACCGGGGGTGAGAACCTACCTTTTAAGCAGAGGATTAAAGGGGAAACGACGGGTTTTAACCGGTCATATTTTTTATTTTCCCCTGAGAAGATGTTTGTCAAGTCATGATTATATTATTTGACCCCACCCCCTTCCTTACAAGGGTAGGTTTTTAATATGATCTGTGAAGGCAAGACCACCGAAGACAAGGAAGGAAAGTGGACAAGGAAGATTTTATACGGACAATGGTCTTTTAATGGGCTATTTTTCTTACTAAGAATACAGACTTTGTA
>NZ_JAQMUH010000032.1:0-11511 GCF_028331025.1 Anabaenopsis arnoldii
ATAACTTTGACATTATTTTACTGCCAACCTTTGAAACATCCCAAATGTCTCAGAAGGCGAAACGACGAATTAGGTCAAAGTCAGTGCGCCAAATGTTAACACTCTCTCACTACCGATTTAAGCAGTTCCTTAAGCACAAGGCTTTTGAGACTAATAAAGTGGTTATGGATGTCAACGAAGCGTACACATCAAAAACAGTCAGTTGGACTGGTGAAATCATCCCCAACCTTGGTGGTGCTAAGTTCGTTAAGTCTCCATCTGACGGGCGGGTAATGAGCCGGGACATAAATGGTGCGCGGGGGATTTTCCTCCGTGCATTGGTTGATACGCCCTCTCTTAAAGAGTGTATTTGTTAGTGAAATGTAGCAAAAAAGTATCGGAATCAAAGAAAATGGCAGAGTGGTTAGAGCATAGTGTGCAGATTGAAGTCGATGCTCCCATAGAACTAGTATGGGGTCTGTGGTCTGACTTAGAGCAAATGCCACGTTGGATGAAGTGGATTGATTCTGTGAGGATTTCGCCAGACAACCCGGACATATCTCTATGGAAACTTAGTACAGGGGGTCTGGAATTTAAATGGAAATCCCGGATGCTCAAGGTCGTCAAAGAGCAAATTATTCAATGGGAATCCGTTGATGGTCTGCCAAATCAAGGTGCGATCCGCTTTTATGACCGCCATGGTAGTAGTATTGTCAAAATGACGGTTTCCTATGCCATCCCTGGAATTATTGGCAAAATTATGGATAATTTGTTTTTGGGGCGGGTAGTTGAGTCTACCATTGAAGCTGATTTGGAAAGGTTCAAAGAATATGCTTTGAATGTTAAATCTCAAAGCTAACCATTCTGAGCAATTAAATACTATGGGGGGTTACACACTTTTGGTAGTGTATCCCCCGTAGTTTCAACAGCAATAATTATTGGTATAGGTTTATGATACCTAAATATTAAATGCTCACGTAACAAAATCAGGACAAAGAATTACCAAGTAGGGTCACCATACAAATTAATGATCATTTCTTCGCGCTCTGGTGACACTGAGGAAATACAGGCGCGAATGACTTCGCCATCTTCTAGTTCAACAGTGCAAGCATGACAAGAACCCATGAGGCACCCGGTGGCAATAAACACCCCAGCCCGTTGCGCTACATCTAACAGCGGTTCTCCCACTTCGGCATTAACAGTCACATCATCTGGTAAAAAGCGGACGCGAATAGTCATGAACAATAATTTTAGTTAAGGTAAAATTGGCTCTAAGTTTAAATGGGTTTCAATTTCTGTAGCCAGAGAGTCTAAAATTTGTTCTCGATGTTCTTTGTAGTTAGCAACACCTGTGGGCAAAGATTTTAAACCTCGTTGTTGACGCAGACGATTTAACCAAGCCCGTCGCCAAGGGCCATTATCAAACAGTCCATGGAGATATGTACCCCAAACAGATTGAGAGTTATCCACTAGTCCTAAATTAGGATCATCAAATAAATGATGGTATCCTGGGTTATCTTCTGATTGTTCTATGCGCGATCGCCCTTGGTGGATTTCAAAGCCGTTGACTGGTAAACCCATTTGGGGATAATTGGAGCTAACTTGGCGCTGACGAGTAATTTTCTGTCCGGTAATTACAGTTCTAATGGGTAAAAGATTTAACCCCTGAAATCTACCAGCTTGTCCTTCTACTCCTTCGGGATCAGCGATAATTTGCCCTAGCATTTGATAGCCGCCGCAAATACCTAACACTGTACCGCCAGAAGCTGCATAGTTTTTAATTGCTTCGGACATACCCGTTTTATGCATTAGTAGCAAGTCGGTAATTGTGGTCTTTGTTCCTGGGATAATTACGGCATCGGGATGTCCTAAATCTTGCTTCATACTCAGAAATTTTACCGCAACACTCGGCTCCGAGTCTAAGGGGTCAAAATCGGTAAAGTTAGCAATTCTGGGTAAGCGAATAACAGTGATATTCAGGTCAGTATTGGTTTTGTATGACTTACGTTCTAGTAGGTCTAGGGAGTCTTCGGCGGGAAAAATTTCTTGAAAATAAGGGATCACACCAATCACAGGAATGCCAATACGTTCTTCTAACCATTTTATCCCGGGTTGCAAAAGCGATCGCTGACCCCGGAATTTGTTAATTACTATACCTTTAATTAATTGACGTTCTTCTGGTTCTAGTAACTCCAGAGTTCCCACCACATGAGCAAAAGCACCACCCCGGTCAATATCAACTACTAATATAGTTGGTGCGTTTAAATATTTTGCTATCCGCATATTAGTTAAGTCGCGGTGCTTGAGGTTAATCTCCGCCGGACTACCCGCACCTTCACAGACAAGTAAATCAAATTCTGTGGATAAATGTTTTAGAGACTCTTCTATTGCCTGCCAACCAATATTAAAGTATTGTTCATAATAATCTGAAGCTTTGACTTTGCCTACAGCTCTACCTTTGATAATCACTTGGGATGTCATATCCCCCTGGGGTTTGAGTAAAATTGGGTTCATTTCTACCCCAGGGATAACACCAGCTGCCCAAGCTTGTACTGCTTGAGCATAACCAATTTCTCCCCCATTGGCGGTGACATAAGCATTCAGTGCCATGTTTTGACCTTTAAAGGGAGCGACCCGCCAACCACGCCGCGACAGAATCCGACAAATAGCTGTACTTATCAGTGATTTCCCAGCGTGGGATGTTGTTCCCACTACCATAATTGCTTTCATAGTTCGTAATTAAAAGGGTAGTCGAAACCAGTAAACTCCCGCATTATACAAGCGATCGCTCCAGGAAGCATTAGGCCAATTTTGGCCATGGAATTGTTCCACCAACAGATGACCTAGAGGAGTGAGGCGGAAACTATCCGTAATTCCCTGACCATCGACTTCTCGCCGCAAAATACCCACTTGAATCAGCCAGTTTAAAGCATCATCACAAGCCAGTTCTGATAAAGGGCTTTTAGTATAGCCATTCTGGACACCATTTTCCATAGCGATGGCACTTAATGGTAAACTCTGCTGACGCATAGCTTGCAACAATACAAGATTAAAAGGAGAGCATATAAGCGATCGCCTAGCCCTTTCTACTGTACTACTGGCATAAGATAAGGTTTTCTGGTCATTAGTCATTGGTCACTTCCCAATTTTGAGTACCATTTTTTTGAGTCAATTCCTTAAATATTGTAAATTATTGTAAAATTTCAAAGTCATCAATTTCAAACAGGAAAGGTTCATTATGCCTCTAGCAGTTGGTACGGATGCACCTGCATTTACCGTCAAAGATACTAACGGTAATACGGTTTCATTATCTGATTTTGCTGGGAAGACAGTTGTTTTATACTTCTACCCCAAAGATGACACCCCGGGTTGCACCAAACAAGCTTGTAGCTTCCGGGATGCTCAACCTGAATATTTAGGTAAAGATGTAGTGGTGCTGGGAGTCAGCGCCGATGATCAAGCCTCTCATCAGGCCTTTACCCAAAAATATAATCTCAACTTTCCTTTGTTGGCTGACACTAACCAAAGTTTAATCAAAGCTTATGATGTCGATGGCGGTGGTTACGCCAAGCGTGTTACCTACGTAATTGACCCTAACGGCAAAATCGTTCATGTTGACGCTAGTGTAAATACTACTACCCACGCCAGTGATGTTTTAGCGGCACTTGGTCTGTAGTTTTGAGATTTTGAATTAACCTATCAGGTTAATTCAAATCCAATTTATGGTGATTCAGTTCCTTGAGGTAAAACCGATGGTGAATCTGTATTTGAGCGTTCCTGTTCTTGAAAAGCTTTTTGTTGTCTGGCTCTAAAGTCGGATGCTGCTGAGTCTATTTGTTGTTGTTGCTCATCAGCATTCCAGTTGACATTCCCCAAATTCGCCCGGTGAATAATATCAAACATATTTAAATCACCTGAGTTTGGGCTAGCTAATGGGTCACTATTCTGGTTTGTGCCACGATCTACAGAGTTAAATTGAGCCAAACTCGGTGGAGCGAGAAGCAAGGAAGCCACGCTAATTCCTGCAACACTGAGCAGGGAAAATTGAGTAAGTGATAAAAATGGTTTTTCCATGGAGTTTTGACTGTAAAATTACTATCAATAATTTAGCTGACTGAAGCTCTAGGCCAGAGTCCGCCGCAGTCGGGTTTGAATGCTCAATAAAGCTATCAACGCAAAGCCAAACAACACCAGGAGCGCTCCCCCAAAGGTAACATTACCCCAAGGTGCTGACATGACTACACTATTTAGCCCCCAATCGCTGTGAAGATATAGGTAACGAATTGGTTCTATGGCAAAGCTCAGGGGGTTGAGGGTAGCGACAATTTGCAACCACCCTGGCATAAAGGATAAAGGAGCTAAGGCGGTACTGGCAAACAATAAGGGTAGGTTAGTGACAAAAATAACCGCAATTAATTCAATGTGTCCAGGTAAGGCAAAGGCTAAACCCAGGGAAATGGCGGTTACACCCAAGGAGAGCAGAAACACGATTAAGGCGATCGCACTCAACCCGGCGGCATCGGGTAAGCCTGCCCCTAGAAATGCTGCTGCTGCTACAATTACCGCTGCTTGTAGTAAACTTTGGCTAATGATAAAGATGGCGGAAGCAAAGACAATGGAAAACCGAGAAGCTAAAGGTGCTACCAGTAACCGATTTAAAAAGCCAAATTCCCGGTCAAACATCACCGGTAACCCAGCATTCAAAGCACCGGCAAAAGCTGTAAACACAATTACACCAGCCGCCAAAAATTGACCGTAATTGCTCGTAGTTCCAAACAAACCTTTGGGGGCATTTTGGAATAAAGCCCCAAATAGCACTAACCACATCACCGGCTGAATAATTCCAGCAACTAAGGTTGAGGGACGGCGTTGTAATTGAATAAACAAGCGACGAGTTAAAGCTAGGGTCTCTTGGACTAGTTCACCCAATAAATTGGGGGCAGTATTCACATCTAATTCTGGCGATGCTAATTGCTGCCAATTCATTTCAGATTTAGGGGTAACACTCATAGTAATTTAGGAAGTAGGGGAAAAGCGGGAAGTTCCATGACCAATGACTATCTCATATTTTGCTTTTTCTCAGCTTTGAGATCGCGGGTGCTAATTGCAGCGAGTTCTGCATCCAGCAAAGTTCGCCCGGTGGCCGCGAGGTAAACATCATCTAGGCTGGGCCGAGATTGAGAAATACCAAAGATCGGCAAGCTCACAGTGTTGAGGGATTGCTGTATGGTCATTAAGGCATCATTTTCTGGTGTTACTACCAAGTTGAGGGAATTACCTTGGGCGCTGTTAATAATTACTTCTTGGACAAAGGGTAAGTTTTGTAACACTTGTTTGGCTTTTTCGGCTTCTTCTGCTGGGGAAAATTCCCGGATGCGCAGAGTGATGCGATCGCCCCCAACTTGATCTTTTAATTGAGAAGGTGTACCCGCCGCAATCACCGTACCACGGTCAATAATAGCCACGCGATCGGCTAATGCGTCGATTTCTTCTAAATAGTGACTGGTAATCAATACTGTTGTTCCAGAGGCGCGTAAGTGGCGTAAAAATTCCCATACCACAAAACGGCTATCTATGTCAAGCCCCACGGTGGGCTCATCTAACACTAAAACATCTGGAGCATGGAGTAAACCCGCTGCTAAGTCTAGGCGCTTGCGTAAACCACCGGAATAGGTTCCGGTTTTTTTATCGGCGTATTCCTGTAAACCCAGTAAATTTAAGACCATATCAATCCGCTGTTTAGCCACGGACCGGGGAATGTGATACAGCGCTGCTTGGAGTTGTAGTAGTTCCCTTCCAGTTAGAACCTTATCTAATGCGACTTCTTGGGCTACATAGCCCAGTTTTTGGCGAGCGATTTTCGGGTTCTCCGTCACCGATATACCAGATACTTCGATTTTGCCAGCATCCGGTGTTGTCAGAGTACATAAAGCTCGCAGAGTCGTAGTTTTACCCGCACCGTTAGGACCGAGTAAACCAAAGATTTCCCCCGGTTTTACCTCAAAGGATACATCTTTGACTGCGACTACTTTACCGTAGTTCTTTTGTAGCTTTTCAATTAAAACGGCAGGAGCCATGACAGCTTAAACTCTAACTATACAAATCTCAACAAATTCTATTTCTATTGTAGATGAGTCGTGAGAGGTCAGGGGAGTTCTAGATCACCTTCCATGACTTTATGACTCCCCATACTGTCCCCCAGTCACCTTACCGCGAAACACAATGTACTGGTAAAGGTTGTAAAACAACATCACCGGAATCAGAAACCCGATAAAAATAATCATAATTACCAGGGAACTCGGATCAGCCGCCGCCTGATAGATGGTAATTTGATTAGGGATAATATAAGGAAAAACAATTAATCCCAACCCCAAAAAAGTCAGGACAAATAAAAGAATAGTCCAGACAAACGGCGCTCTTTCCTCTCTCAGGTTAAGACTCTTGAGAAGTTGCCAAATTAGTAACACTCCCAACACAGGAATTACCGCAAAGATATATACTAGTGGTTGTTGAAATAAGCGTGCTCTGGCATTTTCATAAATAATTGGTGTGCTAATGGTGATGAAAATAGCGCCTATTAAAGTCGTCCAAGCGGCAATTTTAGCAGTTTTAAAATGAGTAGCTTGTAATTCTCCTGTAGTCTTCCACACCAGGTAAGTCGAACCAATTAAAACATAGGCTTGAATCAAAGTTAAAGCCACTAACACAGAAGGAATGCTCAACCAGTCCCAGGTTGTACCAATAAAGTGTCCAGCTTCATCAACTTTAATTCCCTTGAGTACCGCACCTAAAGCAAAACCTTGACCGAGCGCGGCGGTAAAACTCCCAGCACCAAAGGCAAAATTCCATAAAAATTTGCGGTTGGATAACTCCCGAAATTCAAAGGCTACTCCCCGGAAAATAAACCCAAACACCATAGTCAGAATGGGAATATACAAGGCGCTTAAAATTGTGCCATAAGCCAAGGGAAACGCACCGAACAGACCCCCTCCCATTAAAACTAGCCAGGTTTCGTTTGCATCCCAAATATTACTGAGACTGGTCATTAAAATTCCCCGGCGTTCCTCGTCGGATGAGGTGAGAGATAGTATCCCCACCCCTAAATCAAAACCGTCTAGCATGACGTAGAGGAACAGGAACAAAGCCAAAATTACAAACCATACTTGGGGGAGAAAATACTGGAGTGTCTCCATATAATTAACTCTTGAGATTGGTTGCTAAATTAGAGGTTGTGGAATTTTCTGATTATTGTTGTGCTTCTGCGGGACGTTCATCGGGTAGAAACTCCCCAGGGGTGGTTTCTACTGCGGGTTGAGTAATTTCTAGTCCTGGGACTGGTAAATCTAGATTTGGACCTTGACGTATTATGCGACTACCAAAGTACAAAGCTGCAATAAATAAGAGAGTGTAAACTGTAGCAAAGCTGGTGAGTGAAACTAAAACATTACTAGCAGGTATATGAGAAGCAGCGTCAACGGTGCGGATTTGTCCGTAAAGTGTCCAAGGTTGTCTTCCTACACAGCGCACAATCCACCCGGACTCTACGGCGATGTATCCTAGAGGTGCTGCAAGTATCCAACCCCGTAACAACCAGGATTGCTGGGTAATGTTTTCTACTGATAGTTTACCGCGTAACCATTGTAATGTACTGAAGAACATTAAACCGGCTAAGAAAAAGCCAATGGCGATCATGGTGCGGAAGGCGTAATAAATTAAACCGACCATGTGGGGTCGATCCTCTGGTTTCCACTCTTTTAGTCCCCGTACTGGTTCGGAAAGATTTCTCTTAAATTCCAGAATGTACCCCAGGGCGTTGGGAACGGTGATTTCCCAGTCGTTTTTTTGGGCTTTTTCGTTGGGTATGGCTAGCAAACTCCAGTCAGCAGGTTGTCCCGCTGGTGAAGATTCCCATTGGGCTTCCATGGCTGCGAGTTTCGTGGGTTGATAGTGATAAACTTGCTCGCCGCTGAGGTGTCCGATGTATATTTGTAATGGTGCAACTGCGATCGCAGCTGCTAAGGCAATCTTAAAAGACTTAGAAAAGAAACCCGGTTGACGTTGCTTTAAAATATACCAAGCGCTAATTCCCCCAATCACAAATAAAGAGGTTTCCAGTGTCGCGAAAAACATATGCAGTACACTGTTAACCATAAAGGGATTTAAAATTGCTTGAAAATAATCACTGACAATAAATTTACCATCCACCATTTGCCCACCTGCGGGGGTTTGCATCCAGGAGTTTGCTGTCAAAATCCACAGGGTGGATAAGTTCGCACCTACAGCTACCAAAATTGTGGAAAGATAGTGAATGGCGGGATTGACACGCTCCCAGCCGAATAACATAATGCCTAAAAATGCAGCTTCTAGCATAAACGCCCAAGAAGCCTCAAAACCAATAACACTACCAAAAAAGTTACCCACGGCTTCCGAGAATGGTCCCCAATTGGTGCCAAACTGAAATTCCATGGGTATACCCGTTGCTACGCCAATACCAAAGTTAAGGACATAAAATTTAGACCAAAACCGAGCGTGAAGGTAATAATCAGGATTTTGAGTTTTTAGCCATACTCCTTCAACGATGACCAGATAAATCCCCATCCCCGTTGTTAGGACTGGCCAGAGCATATGGAATAGTGCTGTTAATGCAAATTGCATCCGTGATAACACCACAGAATCAGATAAAAATTCCACGATTTATCTCCCTGAGTTAGCCATACCTAGGATACACTTTTCGGCTACAATGTCAATATAGTTACTAAAAATATAGTCAAATATTTCTAGCTTGGTAAGGTCTTACACCTTACAGGGCTAACTACAAGCCGCACTATTCGGTTTCTAATCTGAGATAGATTTCCGAACTACTTTTACCTTTTTTCAGTTCTGATTTGATTAGCTACTCTTGAAAATGTTTTATTTCGTCTAATTTATAGGATTTCCTGCCACACAGGAGCTATGGTTAGGTTAATTCTAACTCTCCGCACTCTCAGATCAGGACTTTCACCACTTTCCAAGGATCTACGCTTCTTGAACTCAAGACTAATATATCACATTCACATCTTGCATTACAATATAATATAGGCAAAAATTCATGATATTTTTGTGCTATAGGTGTTAATATTTGAATATATCTGATTATATTTTTGTTATTTAAACCTAATACTCAAAAACTGACTTTCTAGGCTTATTAGTATATATAATTACTTGCGCATGATTTGTAGACCTTGATATTCATCGATATGTCAAGTATAAAGTATACAGTACATACTAGTAAAGTATATTAGCTAACAACTAAAATTTTAACTATAAAGTATTGAGCCTGCATAGGCAGGCTTTTTGGTCTAACCTTAGAGGATATAGTAGCGCAATTACCGAATATCTTAATTTACCAAATCCGGGAAAACTTCTTGCACTGCTGGATGTACTAAGCGGTGATTTTGCACATTCAGACCTTTAGCTAAGGCTGGGTTGACTTCTAGGGCTTTAATACCTAAATTTGCTAATTGGACAACATAAGGTAATGTACTGTTATTAAGGGCTTGGGTAGCCGTCCAAGGTACTGCACCCGGCATATTGGGAACTCCATAATGTACGACACCTTCTTCTATGTATACAGGATTGGTGTGTGAGGTCACGTGTAAAGTTTCTACACAACCGCCTTGGTCAACTGCAACATCTACAATTACCGAACCGGGGCGCATTTGTTGGACAAATTCACGGGATACTAGTATGGGCGCTCTGCGTCCGGGGACTAAAACAGCACCAATGAGTAAATCAGCTTCTTTGATAGCAGCTTGGATATGGGCTGAGTTGCTGTATAGTAGTTCTACTCTAGAACCAAATACATTTTCTAAGTAAGATAACCGCTCGACATTTACATCTAAGATTTGCACAGCAGCACCCATACCCACAGCAATTTTAGCCGCTTCTGTACCCACAACGCCGCCGCCTAAAATTACTACTTTTCCTGGTTTGACCCCAGGGACACCCCCTAAGAGAACTCCTCTACCACCTTGCTGGCGTTCTAGAAATCTGGCTCCGAATTGTACTGCTAGGCGACCAGCAATAATGCTCATGGGACTGAGCAAGGGTAGTTTATTGGCACCGGTTTGTTCTACGGTTTCGTAAGCGATCGCACAAGTGCCACAATCAATTAAATGCTCGGTTAAACTGCGATCGGCTGCTAAATGCAGATAAGTAAATAATATCTGCCCTTTTTGTAAATACTTATACTCATTTGTCAAAGGTTCTTTGACTTTGACAACTAAGTGCCGATTCCATGCTGCTTCGGCTGTGCAAACAATCTCAGCCCCGGCCTGTTGATAGTCCTCATCTGTAAATCCCGCACCACTACCTGCTTGACTCTGAACAAAAATGGTATGGCCATTTTCTCTGAGTACCCGCACACTAGAGGGACTTAACCCTACCCGAAACTCTTGATCCTTAAACTCCCGAGGAACGCCGATTTCCATGTTCCGCCTCTAATGATTTTTTTGTTCAACTTTAGCCTGCTCAGACTTGCACTTCCGTATTAGGGATAGCTAATTACTCAGCTAGGTGATCAAACTCCTGCCCTTGACTATTGCCCCCATATTTCTACAATATATAAAAAATAATTACAAATTGTTAAAATAGGATTGTACGGTTTCCTATTTGGAGGCTGTAGCAGATTCGGGGATTTATGCACCACCATCACTACCACCAGTTACCAATCATCTGGGGGTCAGGTTCTCCAAGTTTTAAATTCAGTGTGGTGATCAATGCCGTCTGCAAGTTTGATAATCCTTTACTGTTCACTGTTTTAACTCCCGCCAAAAAGAGGTTTCTAGAAAATGTCACAATCACAACCAACAATTACCCCCAAATTAGAAGAGCCTAAGTTTGGCTTTAATGAATATGCTGAACGCTTAAACGGCCGAGCAGCAATGATTGGCTTTTTATTGATGGTGGTGATTGAGTACTTCACTAACCAAGGTGTGCTATCATGGCTAGGCCTGAAATAGTGGGACTAGAAAATATAAAATTTCCGGTTGTAAGCTAGTAATTAGAGTGCGATTCGTTCTTCCTAAATGAGTACTAATGCTCAGGGACGGAAGGTAAGGTTTGGTGAAAACCAGATTCTTATAACTATGTGTTCATGTAGGTGAGAATCCTACCCCCTAAGTGCGAGGGTGACAGCATCTTCCTTACGGTAGCGACTAGTCATGAATCCGTAAAGCAGGAGGAAAAGACGTTCTTACTGGGAGCCTAACCTGGTACACGCCGAGCAAATTACCCATGAGTAAAACGAAAGTTGAAGATGTGTTTAAAGCGTCGTTACAAGCAACCAGCCAAATCAGGCTGACAGGCTGGAACCAAAAGGTAAGGGATAAGGAAACGGCTATTTCTTGTTAGACCGTTAAGCACTGCCGAAAAACCCGGCGTATAGCATCACTCTAAAGGTACACAGAATGGACACACGGAACGAAGTAACCCCTTGTTAGCTCTTTTAGAAGGTCGAGTCTAAAAGTAGGTGCTAACCGGATGCTGCAAGTG